>JAFGHA010000099.1 GCA_016930275.1 Chitinispirillaceae bacterium | reverse complement strand
TATGCTGATATGAGCCCGCCTTCACCGGATGATTTTGATTTTAAGCTTTTAGGTGAAGAAAAAATTAACGGCGTTCTCTGTTATAAAATTGAATGGAAACCCAAGAACGATGACGTCGCTGAAGAAAATGGTTTCTCCAGGCGCATTACATTTAGCGGTAAAGATGATTTTGTAGTCCGCAAATCCATTTATTATGATCTGGACGGCGAACTGGAGAGAGAGCTTATTGTCCATGAAATAAAAGAGTTGGACACCGTAAATCATGCATTCCGGTACATGAATCTGGAGGTGATTAATCGCCAGAATGGCCGTCGGTCTACGTTTGTAAATGAAAAACTTGAGTTTAATCCCGATGTGGATGATACCTATTTTACAACCCGATATCTGGAACGGGAATAGTCATTCATTTAAGCATTTACCATTCGTAACTACTCAGGTATTCAGGAGACAGAATTCAGTATTCAGAATGCTAAAACCGGAGAAACGATTAAAAGATTCACTTAGGTATTAAACATTTCATCAGTTTATGCTTGAAGTTTATCGTCTGACAGTGATCTGCAATTTGCGGGATGTCTATTTTCAGAAGATTCTGTATTCTGACTCCTGAATTCTGGATGCGTGAATAGGTGCTGCCATTCTACTGAAAAGAAAAATCGGATGAGGAAGTTGTATCTTTTTTTAACGGGGACGGTTACCATCCTCTCGTTTGCCACATCACTTTTTGCGGCGGATATTGGTGTAACCGGTATCGGGGCCCGCGCTACGTCATTAGGCACTTCGTACAGGGCTATTTCCGATGATTGGAGTGGAATGTACTGGAACCCTGCCGGTATCAACCAAATTGATGGATGGCATTTCGGTTTAGGCGCGGAACTACTATTGCCGGTTGGATCATATAAACCGGCATTGTGGGACGATTCTACATTCAGCATCACCAGGCAAACCGAAACCAGAAGTGAGCCAAAAGGTTTCTTTGTTCCAAGCCTTGGGGTTGTACGTAAGCTT
This sequence comes from Chitinispirillaceae bacterium, assembly GCA_016930275.1. Classification (GTDB taxonomy): domain Bacteria; phylum Fibrobacterota; class Chitinivibrionia; order Chitinivibrionales; family Chitinispirillaceae; genus JAFGNB01. The sequence continues at coordinate 3,508 of JAFGHA010000099.1, read as the reverse complement.
TTCGAGAAATTTACGATAGGATTGGGAGTCTGGGTGCCATTGGGCATGGGCGCAAAATGGGATTTGCTGGATACGGCCGGTTATAACAGCGCATTTCCAGAATATGATTATGAAATTGATTTGAAAACAGTTGATATTCATCCAACAGTTGCATTTAAACTGAATGACAGGATATCTATCGGAGCCGGAATTGGTTTGGTGTATGCCAATATTTTGATTCAGCAACCGCTGTTCTTCCAAAATCCATATGTTAAAGGAGAAATCAAAGGTTTTGGTGTCTATGAGGTAACCGGGTCCGGATTACAGGATTCCTTAGAAGCTGCCGGTGGATTAATTTCAGAATTCAACCATCTTGTTGCGGAGTCTGAATTTGCCATATCAGGCTTTGGATACAGCGCGAATTGTGGTGTAATGGCAAAAATAAACGATCAGCTTCAAATCGGTATTTCCGGGCATTATTATGGGGATGTCAAACTTAAGGGAAAATTGAATGCACTATTGTATCACCCTGCCAATGCACAAGCCCAGCAATATCTTGATTCTGTATGGGGCGACACAACTTCTGTTTTAAACAGAATTGATCTACTCAATGCGGCTGTAAGCAGCGGAGAAATTAAAGAATATGAGAAAAACGCGATATTAAATGCCTATAAAGGAGGTACATCTTTAGTATACACCGACGCGGATGCTGAACTCACGTTGCCGTTACCAGCTGATGTGGGTATCGGTATTTCCTATAAAGTCATTAACGAAAATGATCGTCATCTTATTGTAAGCTCTGATTTTCAATATACGTTCGCCTCTGTATGGAAAGTTTTTGATATTGATATCAACGATGGCGAAGATGCCTTCCAATTTGTCCAAAACTGGAATAACAGCTTCCGACTTAGTTTTGGGATTGAGTTCAAAATAAATCCTGTCTGGACGTTGAGGAGCGCTTATTATTATGAAAAAAATGCCGGAGTAACCGAGACCCTGACCCCGATTTTTCCGGACATCAATCCGCGCAGTAGCGTTAATCTCGGATTTCAGTATACTATCAAACCAAACATTACGTTACATTGTGGTTACGAAGGAATCTTTTTCGGTGAACAGAGTTTTGATAACTGGGTGTATAACGACGAAAACAGGTTCTACGATAACATGGCGGGTACCTACAATTACCGTGTTAACAATTTCATGCTCGGTTTGGATTTTAATTTTTAATGGACCTGCATCGTTTCTGTTGAAGGAGATGGTCAGGAATGTATAAAAGAATATCCGGAGCATCGCGGAGAGGTTCCGGAGAGTTATTGATACGGGCGTGATCTCCTTCACGGCGTTCATATCTCCCTTTATCGAGGATCGGAAGAATGCCAAAAGTAGTATCAGCGCCGAGCGGTTCATGGAGATATCCATCGCCACGCCCATAGAAGAATGAATTGTGACGTGCATTAAAACGGTACTCTTTTTCTGCCTGATTTTCCCCTTTTTGGCCCTGTCACAGGAAAAATCACTGCTTACCGTCGCGGTGGAAGACTCTGTGGGGGAAAATGTCGACAAAGCGGCAGTTCCCATTATTTCAGACGGTCTGCGTATGGAAAATTTGCCGGCAGGCGAATACCGCATCAACATAGAAAAGGCGGATTCCTTGCGTTACACCGGTACGGTGACGGTGGGGTTCAACGACTCTGGCAGTTTTACCGCCGAGCTTAAGCCTGCAGCCTATATCACGGTAACGGTCAAAGACCACGATGACGCACTTATTTTGGTAAACGGGGCGGAAGCCGGCCAGGGTTCCATAGACCGCTTTGCAGTTGAAGCAGGGCACTATGAGGTAAGCGTGGAAAAGGCAGATTTCATACCCTGGAAGTTTGCCGGCATTATCAACCAAGGGGACCATAAGAAGGTGACTGCTGAGCTGGTATCTGTGTTCGGCAGCCTGGCGCTTACTACCGAACCGGGTGGCGCTCGAGTGTTTTTAAACGGGAATCCCGCCGGTAAAACACCATTTATCAACAAGCGGCTAAAGCCGGGCCGTTACGACGTGCGGTTGGAACTGGACAGCTACGCACCGGCAAGGGCTGCCTTGGATATCGAAAACAATAAACATCACCAGCGTGAATTTACCCTGGAACGCTCCCAGGCCTGGAAAGACTCGGTGGGCCTGTTTCAAAAACAACGGTTCTACCGCAAGTGGCGCTGGGTGCGACGCGTGGCCTTTGGAACAGGTGCGGTGCTTGCCGGCGGGCTGGGGATGTACTATGATGCACAAACGTCCGATGCCTATGACAAGTACATGGAAACAACGGAGTACGACAGGGCTGTCCACAATGCCAACTGGAATGCAACCGAAGAGAAGGCCAGAGCCCGCAATTTCTGGTATGGCATGGCCGGAGTCCTTGGCGCGGGTTGTTTGATTTCAATTCCGTTTTAGGGATTAGGGATGAAAAAAATACTGACAATATCCCTGCTTCTGGTTTTTTTCTGCACTCATGTGGAAAGGAACAATCCTTTTGACGCCGACGGCGTGGCTTGGAAACCGCCCACCGTCACAGCTATGGATGACACCTCGGTCACTATTGAAGATGAAATCGCAATTACCGCCACGGGTGAAGATGACGGACAAATTGTCCACTATATATGGGCCCTGGACGGGAAGGCTTACAATGATACAACGAGCGATGGGCGTATTACGTATGCCTGGGAAAAGCAGGGCACGAAAACTGTCCGGGTGAAGGTGGTGGACGACGACGGTGTTGAGTCGGTACCTGACGAGGCAGTGATAACCGTGACTTTTAATGTCGTCGATTCCGAAGTCGTATCAGAGCTGCTGGGGGCACCCCTCATCTTTGCACCCGCCAAAGACAGGTTTGAGGTGAACGCCGTGGTGGCGGATGGCGATCCCAGAAGTCTCAGACTCTTTGTTCAGCGGTCGGTAGATAAGGGATGGACTGAGGTCGAAACTGTCCGGTTTCCGGCAGTTGATATTGCTGAATGGAGTGTCACTGATTTATCTCCAGGCACGGTTTATCCGTACGCCATTGTGACCGAGGAGGATGCCCTGAAGGCACTTGAAGCGGCGGATGGTGGTGTGGACGACTCCGGGGTTGATGCACATGCGGACCTGGTGCTGTATAGCGGCAGCGTGATTACACAGCGGGAATCCGGCGAGTCTTTCAGCGTTGCGTTGATTACCGATCCCCATATCGGGGCGAACTTGGTTTATTCTAATCAGGGGATTCCGGAGTTGCTCCAGGAAGTGGGGGTGCAAATCAAAAACTACCAGCCCGATTTCATCATCAATTTAGGCGACATGGTTGATTTCCACCAATACGGTTTTGAGCCTCCTCCGAGTGAAAGCGCTTTGCGTGCCGCGTACTTAAACTATCGAAGCCTTCTTGGGGACGCCATGGGGCAGGCGAGTCACTATCCGGTCATCGGAAACTGGGAGGGGGAGAACGGCTGGTTCACCGAGGAGGAGATCGCCGCATCCAGAGGTCAGCGTCATCTCTATATGCCGGGGCCG
>JAFGHA010000098.1 GCA_016930275.1 Chitinispirillaceae bacterium | reverse complement strand
GCTTCCCCACCCGACCATGAGAATTCACTTGTCTTCAGCACAATTCCATGGTCTGTCCAGTTTACCATATCCTCTGAAGAATAACATTTGTAATAGCGCATGAGATACGAATTATCAGGAGCTGCAGATGAATCAACCCCGACATACACATATACTCTTTCTTCGTATGCCATCGGGGCCGGATCGGCGGTAAAACATGTCTGGATGATCGGGTTGTCGGCGAATCCTGTACGGATGAACAGGAACAGGCCCGCGACTAATACATATACCGTTCTGGTACCGCTGTTCATGATCTGTATCTCCTTTACTTGTCTCTTGTTCTTTTTTGGTATCAGTTATTTCGACTTCGGTACGATAGATTATCAGAGTTCCTTCTATCGCTCGCCTCACCCTGGTACCCCACCCTTGCGGGCACCTCTCTTCCCCTCCCCACGCGTGGGAAGGGAAGAGGGGGCAGGGGAGTTGGGGTGAGGCGATGTAGCCGACGGGAAAACATACAATTTTCATCTTACCGGAGCAGGATTATTTCCCGGTTAGTATCTTTCCGCAGCCCAGCAGCCTTCCACCGGACCAACATTTCCACACGTAAATTCCGGGAGGAACCGCACCTGCATTCCATACCGCTGCAAACCTGTCCCCGGCGGTGGTACCGTCGGCAATCGCAGTGATGAACCTGCCCCGCTGATCGAGAATCTTGACATGGACCCGCCGGCCATCCGGCACTGTGGTAAATCCAAACATCACGCTGCCAGCCCCTATCGAGCGTACGGTAACGACCGGCAGCCCAACTCCTCCGTGTAAATTTCGACGGACTGCGGTAATCTCACTCCCGTATCCCGCGGCAATGATATTCTCCTGCACCGCATCTTCGGTTGCATCAGACGGATACCCCTTTGTCATCGCCCCTTCAAAAAAGATTCCCTGGCCGGTATGGCTGTTGTCGCCACCAACGCCGAGTACTATGGCACCCTCCTTTTTCATCGGGTAATAATCTTTGGGCCTCGGACCTTCGTACATGGTCTTGAGCGCTCCGGACTGTGCATCCCCTCCCTTTATCGCATAGCGGTTGGTGGAGTCACCTTTGACCATTCCGGTAACGTAATCGGCATCGATGGGAGTATTGTCGTTATTGACAAGAGCACCACCGGCAAACAGCCCCCATTCCAGGTCGGCCATGACCCACGGACCATTTCCCGCCCCGTGTCCCCACTGGGTGGAGTTCCCGAAATACACCGTTTCCATAATTGCCGGGGCATCGGCGGTGTTGTCGGTCTGCGCATTGCCGTAATCAAAGCAGCACCACTCGTTGTAATACCTGCCACCGCATACCATATACATACCCTCAGGATCATTGCCGGTAGCGATGTTTTTCGTCGCATTATTCCGGTACCCCACCGACCCGGCTTCGTTATCCCAGCTCATGGTGGTTTTGACACCATAAACCGGATAGCCGTTCAGCTTGATCTTCGCTGCTTTCGCATCCGCCTCCAGCCCTCCGTTGTGCAGAAATCCGCCCTTTGGCGCCTTGACAAAATCGTTGTGATTCGGCGACTGATCGTAGATTTTTGAAATGGTACCAGCTTTACCGTTCAGAAACGAATCCTGCGCTGCGGCATCGGCAAACCCGCCCGGGCTCCTCACATCGATATTCATCGTTGTGCCGTCAGACGTGCGTCTGACCTGGTAGAGCGGTCCATCATAATCGCTGTACAATGCCCTGACGGTACTGTGGGCTGCAACACAGGGTGTTCCCCCCTTTTCATAAATATCACACGGGCATTCGGCAGCAACGGCACCTCCGGCTCCCATAATTGCTCCGGCAAATGCGAGCGCATATCTTGGATCTGAAAAATGCCTTCCCATTCGGTTCCTCCATCCGGTACCCTGAAACGATGTCACTGCAGTGTAACCTTTTTCGCAGCAACCTCATTCGAATTCACCGCGATACGAACGAGATAAACACCCGACCGGGCAACTGATGCAGGAAGGGGGAGAGACACCTGCAAAGCACCCGGACGGGCATCGTACACCTTTTCGACCATACGTCCGCCCATATCGAACAGGCTGACGGTTATTTTTTCGTACGAAAGTGCCGGTGGAACAGTAAGCCGCAGAATACGGGAGTTAAAAGCCAGAACGATATCCTTTCGTGCATTCCCGGAAGCATCTCCGAAAACCGCCGTCTCTCCGGATATGAACTTCCACCAGTTGAAATTGAAAAGCAGACCACTGCCGCCGGTGAACTTGAAGTAAAGATCGTGTTTTCCTTTCGCTCCGCTCACGTCGCAGGTTACCGTTTTCCAGGTCTGCCAACCGCCGGTGCCGGATACGGTGCAGGTCCCTGCAAGCGGACCGGTAAGCGTATCGAGCCGCAATTCGATTTTTCCTCCCGATGACCCGGAGGCGACCCTCGCCATGAATGACTCCGCTCCATTTTCCCCGAAATCCACCCCTTTCACTTTTATGAGATCGCCGTCATGAATCGAATCAACATCCATCTTGCCGCTGACGTCTTTGCATACCTCCGTCCGCACACCCTTCGACCAGCAAATGGTTTCAGCCTGCACGGTATCATAAGGATAAAAACTGCCTACCTGGGGTACGCCCGGTGTCGGATTGCCGACGCCGAACCAGGGCACTTTCGGAATCGTACCATCGGCATTGAAGCTGAGCTTCACAAGGTTTGCCGAACGCCGCTCGTACCGGGTGGTCCTTCCGCCTTGAATCGAGAACCACAACTCGTTAGTAAACCCGGTCGTATACGTCGCACCCTTGAAATCGAAAATCCCCGGCTGATTGCCTGAGGAATTGGAGTTGCCGTCCATGATCGATCCCTTGAACGTCCAGGGACCGGTAGGAGAGTCGCTCATTGCATACCCGATGCCTTCCGGACAGCAGGTTGACGACCATGCCAGATAATAGCGGTTGTTTTTTTTGTAAAGCCATGGTCCTTCCTGATAGGACTGCTGTTTGGGAATTTTAACGATATCACCGGAATACGATACCATGTCCTTGTTCAGTTTCACGTAGTACGCATCCGGATTTCCCCAATACATATATGCCTGCCCGTCATCGTCTATTAAAACGGTTGGGTCGATACATGGCCCGCCATTATTGACAATGGG
>JAFGHA010000097.1 GCA_016930275.1 Chitinispirillaceae bacterium | reverse complement strand
GTTATGCCTTCTTTTTAGGATAACAAAGTAGAATTAAATTTTGTAACAAGTTCAAGCGGACGTTCTTTGACTGAGATAACATAGTCAATATGTTCTTTTTTCAGAAAGTGCAGCAGACGTACAGTAGAGGTATCCGCATAACCGTAATGGTTGACAAGCGTTTCACGACGCAGGTACTCACGTGAGTATGCGGCGGAAAAGCAGGCTGGAGCTCTGTCTGATGTTGTGTTCCAGTATACCCTGTAACGGTCTGATGAGATGCGGAACCTGGAGAGATCAAGATGGGGTCTGTTCCGTCCCGCTAGATACACAATTGTGGATGCTGCAGGGACGAAGGGCTGAAGTGCCGTGACAACTGCAGTGGAGTGTTTGCTAAAAGTGAATAACCGAGCGTACTGTAAGTTGTTCATAATTTGCAAAGGCACCACAATTATGAATGCAAAGGAAAGTATATGCATCTCTTTATTTCTGAATACAAAAAGGGTTGCCGCGAGACCTATACCTAAAAAGAAAAAAACAGGGTGGTTGGGAAGGCCGTATCGGTTGAATGTCGGTATGATGTGATTACATGCAAGAATGGTGATAAAACCTGTAGCGATATTCCACCCGGTGTTATAGATACGCATGCGAGGTACTGTTGTCCAAAGAACCATTGCGGCAATCAGGAGAACTGTTACCTCCATCGGTACACAGAAACGGAGAACGATAAAAATGAAAAAAGTGACCGCTCGTAAAAATGGTGGCGGTAAGCCGGGTGTTGTATCGGTAACCCATATTGCCAATAACAAATAGAGATAAAGATTAAGTATGGAAAATGCACGTAACGGTTGCACCGAAACTAAAAATTTGTTATACACATCAAATTGATCAAATATAATATTAAGGACGACAGGTATTCCGCATAGCAAGGCTGTAATGATGGCGATTTTTCCAAACAGGGTCTTACGATACAGAAAAGAAAGAGTGAACAGCAGGGCAAACGTGGAGAATAATTTGGTAATGGATAATGAATTCCAGGTTGAAGGAAACAGGTACTGGTTTTTATGTACTACAAGGTCGATTAATTCATGTGAAAAAATACCTTGAAGATATGAATGAGTTACACAGGAAGGTGTGGAGAACAATAACTGTAGTAAGAATGGACTGAGTCCGCATAGGGCTCCAAAAACGATGCTGAATAAATTTTTTTTCAGAAAGAGCAGGTATACCGGTAAAAAATAAACCGCGGTAATCGGGTGAAATGAAAATGACAGCATTGCACAGAATGCACTCCACCAGAGGAATACTTGTTTTTTGTTTGCTGCTGGAAAAATAGCCAGGTAAAGTGCCAATTGAATAAGAAAAAATGCCACCGGCCGGACTGTAAAAAACGGCTCGTTTTGTGTAATCGTGGTACTGAGAATCTCCCAGGTGATACTATTGAAAATAAAGTTGAAAAGTAAGGTAAGATAAAAATTGCAATGCAGGAGTCGCCGCAGAAGCAACAGTGATAGTATAAAATTCAACAAACTGAAGAGAAGGTATCCGGAATAAAATAGTGTATCTATGGATAACAAGTGTAGTAGTGGTCGGAATACCTGTTTAAAAAGTGATCCGTTCTGCTGCGGGTTGAGCGAAAGGAGATCTTGTGGCGCTAAGCCTTTGGTTCTGAACAGATCGGCTGCATATAACTGGGCGTCATGGACGATACCCAGGTAAAAAATATGTTTGAAAATAAGCAATAGAAGTAATGAGAAAATAAATGCGGTTGCTTCTTTTCTCTGAATAGTATAAAAATCCGCCGAAGGCATGGAAGATTTGTTCAATTTTTGTATGTTAGATATGTTTTGGATTTGTAGAAAATATTTAAGTGCCATGTAAATCGTATTGAGCCTATCATAGTACTTGGTGTATGGTAAGGGGACCGGCAATTTAACAGGTGCGAAATATGTCGCCACCGATGTTGACTCAGTAGAGAATCAATACTGATATACCGTTCAGAGAATTGAAATGTAAATTTAAAGACGGTGGTGACTACATCAGACACTTCCTCAAGTCGTCATGATCCTGACTCGCCGTAAACGCATCCTCTTCCGCCACCCGCCCGGATTTCACCGCTTCGGCCAGCGACTGGTTCATGGTCTGCATACCGAATTTGGCCCCGAGCTGGATATGGTTGTCGATATGCTGCAGTTTATTTTCACGAATCATCGCCTTGATCGCTGAGGTGGCGATCATGATTTCAAGCGCCAGCTGCAACCCTCCGCCGAGCCGGGGGAGCAGTATCTGGGTGAGTACCGCATTGAGGCTCATGGAGAGCTGGGTGCGGACCTGCTGCTGTTTATCGCCGGGAAAGACGTCGATAATACGCGACAAGGTTTGAGAACAGGAGTTGGTATGCAGGGTGGCAAAGCAGAGGTGACCGGTTTCCGCGATGGTCAATGCCGCCTGGATGGATTCCACGTCACGCATTTCACCCAGCAGCACCACGTCCGGATCCTGGCGGAGAATGCTCCTGAGCGCCGTATGGAACGACCGGGTGTCGGAGCCGACCTCGCGCTGGTCAACCGTACACTTTTTATGATGATGCAGATATTCGATCGGATCTTCGATGGTAATGATGTGTTCGTAACGCGATGCGTTGATTTTGTCGATCATTGCCGCGAGCGTGGTCGATTTTCCGCAGCCGGTAGGGCCGGTAACGAGCACGAGACCGTTGGGGTAGTCGCACATGGCGTCGACAATCGGCGGCAGGTTGAGTTCCTCGAACGACATGATATTGAAAGGAATGCGGCGGAATGCTCCGGATACAACGCCGCGCTGGAAAAAGACGTTCGCCCGGAACCGTGACGTCTTGTGAATGCCGAACGAGAAGTCGACCTCCCAGTTCTGCTCGAGTTCCTTCTGCTGTTTCTCGTTCATTACCTGGTAGCAGAGGTCCTTGGCGAGTTCCGGGGTTAACGGATCATAGTCGAGCATGGTAAGCCTGCCGCTGTGACGTATCTGCGGCGGCTGACCGACACTGATGAGCAGGTCGGTACTGTCGCGTTCGACCATGATCTTGAGAAGTTCACTGATGGGAAGTGACATGTTACCTCGGTGATTCCGGTGCGGTTTGCGGCGATGCATTTTCCGGGGTTGCCGGCTGTGGTGCCGGAGCCGGTTGTACCGCTGGGGCTTCCCGGATGGCGGGAGTACCTGATTGTCCCGTGGGATTTTCTTCCTCGTCGGCTTCGAGAATCTTCTGAATCTGTTTCGGATCGCGAATGATGCGGGGTATCACCTCGATAATCAGATTCTTTTTATTCACTTCTTCGCGTTTGTTCTGGAAGAGAAGACCGAGGATGGGAATGTCGCCCAGTATCGGTACCTTATGAACCGTCTCGGTGCTTTCCTCGGAAAGAAGGCCCGCAAGAAAAATTCTCTGTCCGTCTTCCACCCGGATGGTGGTGTTGGTTTTACGGGTACGGACAAGCGGAATATCTCCGTACTGACCTTTCCAGCCGGCGATGTTGGAAACCTCGGGGTTGAGGTTGAGGGTGATCTGGTTCTCTTCGTTGACATGGGGAGTCATGGTGACAATGAGGCCGATATTTTCCTTTTCGATACGGAGGTTGCCGCCGGCGCCTCCCGCACTGCTCATGTTGTACGACTGGATGGTGTAGGGGACGATCTCGCCGATATGCAGCGACGCCTCCCGGTTGTTGGTCGTGGTGAGTTTCGAGTTCATCAGCATACGGGCATCACCGTTCTGGAGGAGCATGTCGAGTTTGACGTTGAAGTCGATCGGCAGTTTGACCCAGTTTTCCGCCTGGATGCCGTCGGTGAGCCACGATTCGGGATATTGTATCGCGGTTTCGATCGGAGAGAGTTCCGACCATTTGATGCCGCGCTGGTCAAGTTTCTCCATCGATACCTCGATGAGGCGAGTTTCAAGCAGTACCAGAATGTGGGGATGGTCGATCGATTTGACGATGCGTTCGATTTCGAGTATCACCCGCGGGCTGGTATAGCAGACGAGGCGGTTACCGCCTTCATCGATTTTAATGTTCTTCGTGAGGTCGGAGAGCATATTCGCCACTTCATGCGCCTGGGCGTATTTGAGTTTCACCACGTACGATGAGAGCCCCACCTCCTCCTTGAGTTTATCGGGCTCGGCGATGAGTACTGAATTGCCGATAACTTCGTAGGAGAGCCCGGCGGCGCGTACCAGCAGGTTGATCGCTTCGTCGAGTGGGGTTCTGTTGAGAATAAGCGTGATTTTTTCCCTTTGCGCACCTTCACCGGCCACGAAATTCATTCCCGACCGTTCGGCGAGCACCCGCAGGATTTCCGAGAGACTGGCATCCTTTGCCGTGAGGGTGATGGGGGAGCTGTGGCGCAGATTCATGTTTTCCGCTTCAATAGGGGATTTTTCACCTTGAGTGTTATCGGCATATTGCGCGTACAGCGACAGGGTACAAACGAGTGTGATAAACGGGATACTCTGCAGTGCTCTTCTCAACGGTTCCTCCTTTATATGAGAACGCCAGTGCGTGTTATGATCTTTATTTGCGCCCAACCAAGTATATCATTTCATAAATACAATCACGTAATAATTTCTATTTCGTCATTCCGGCGAACGCCGGAATCCAGACCCATAATCGAATAATAGAGATCGTGCCAGTTCTGATTTTTCTCCTCGATTAGAGCCAATTTCCATTTTCGCTTCCATCCTTTTATACATTTCTCTCGCTTGCTAAAATATAAACGGCCGGCTGTTTTTCCATTTTTTGCACACTGGATTCCGGCCTTCGCCGGAATGACGTTTACCTTTTGCATACTTCATGACCGGATTATAAAGTACCGTACTGAACACAACGACAAAAATGATTGCGAAAAACTCTCATCAGCCGCTCATGGTGAGCCTGTCTAACTATGAAATTGATCCTTCGACGAGCTCAGGATGAGCGGATAAGGGAAAACAAGCATGATTTTACGCTCATGCTCAGCCTGCCCGAGCATACAATCCCGCATCTGCAGGGTTTTTAGGCAGACACAATGTACAGATCCACATTTGCTACAACCGGTTCCGCTTTCCCTTATGCCCCGTGATATCATACATGTAATAGGTGCTCTCGTCTTCCATGACCACCCGTTCATTGCTGATACTGGTCACTTTCCGGCCGACGACGAAATCACCCACCTCGATGGCGAACGAGCGTTCACCCACCATGATAATGGCGGTGTACTCTTTTTTATCATCATCGTAGATGATCGCCGTCAGTTTGACGGAATCGACCGCGACAACAGGAGCTTCCTCTTTGGCCGCCGATTTCCTGATTTTCTTTACCGGATTGCGGACCACCGTCCGTTCCTTACCGGTCATCGGGTCCTTCTGGCCGCTGTAGCCGAAGCTGGCACGCAAGGCAAGTTCATTTTCGAGCCGGTTGACCATGTCGATGAATCTCTGGTCGTATCCTTCAGATGTTTTCAGCGCCTCCCTCACCGTTTTATCGAAATGATTCCGTTGCATGGTGCTGCGCACCGCAAGGACACCGGCAGTAAGGAGTGCGATCACAATTATGACGATCAGTGTTGTGTATTTCCGCATGACGTGGCTCCAGGCAACACCCAAGGCGTTGCACCTGTTGAGTTATTTTTTATTGTTGATGGGCTGCACCGCTACATAATTTTGCGATGTGAGTACCGGTTCAGTATTGGCCGATTTTTTAACACGATAGGTATCCACCCGCATTTTCACCCTGATACCTTTATTCATAGTGGTATTTGTATAGGTGCCTCTCCGCTTTCTGCCTTGTTTCCCGTCTTCAATCAGGGAAACGTCAAATGTTTCCAGTGACGTAATGCGACGGCTGTTCTCGAATTTCGCGCAGAGTTCGCCGAATTTGAAAAAATCACCTTCAATTTCGATTTCATAACCGTACGTGGTGATCAGTCCTTCCGTCTTCGGGTGTATCGGTTTTACGGATACCAGTTTGAGTTTGAGATCGTTGATGCAGGTGGTGATGAAATCGAAGAATATGGTCTCGTGGGTAACCGAATCTTTCTGGCCGGGAAAATCCATGTTCTTAAATACCAGATCACGCACGTGGTTGAGGTTTTCATAGACTATTTTCGCGGTAGCCAGCTTGTTCGAAGTGATGATCCGCTGTTTCTCGAGTGCTATAAACTGCGGTTCGAGCCTGGAGGTGTACATCTTATCGGCAGCAATAGCTCCTGCAAGAATAAGGAGCAGTATTGCCAGAAGGATATAGCTCTTTTTCATGCTATCTCCTCCTTTTCTTTGCAGGTTTTATTGCAGAGTAGTCGAACGTCACCCGTTCACGGTAGCCCTCGTCGTCACGTTTCGTGTAGTTGAAATAGCATGAGGTGAACACGTCGGAAAAGGTGGTGTCGTTCCGCAGACTGTTGAGGTAGTCGTCGATGGTGATGAGCTGCTCCTGTTGCGGAGAGATGAATCCGAACCCGTTCACGGTGAGCGTATTTCTGTCGTACTTGAATTTGGTGATCCAGTAGGGGTTCGGCGGCTTGTTGGGCAGATGAAATGCCATGGCCGCCAGTTTCTTGGTCCAGAAGATCCGCCCGGTCTGCAGCCGGTCGAGCAGTTCGATGTCGGCTTTGTCAACGATCATGCGGGTTGCCTTGTATTTTTTGTATTCGGCTTCGATACGGGCGAGTTTCCGTCGTTCCTTTTCGATGACGGATTTCATATGGAGCAGGTGCGTGGCGGTAAAGCCGATCGAACCCGCGAGCAGGGTGAAGGCGAGTACCGTGAGAAGCGTCATGTTGTTTTTGAGCGCCTGCTCTTTCTGCTCCCTGATACGCAATTGCTGTATAAGATTGATTTGATATTTCATCATGCGCATCCTCGCATACCAAGGGTGATGGCGATATTGAATCTTTCGGAGTGTTGTGCGGCGTTCGGACGTTCAATGCCCGGTATAGTGATTATACTGGTGGCCAGACCGATGTCCTGCGTGATTTTCGCCAGCAGTTCGGGAAGGCAGAAGGTGCCGGTTACCATGATCGGGCCTGCGGCGGTTTTCGCTTTATAGGTTCCCTCGTAAAACGTTATCGAACGGTTGATCTCTTCGGTAAATCCGGTAATCCGACGTTCGATTTCGCGTGCAGCGAGTCCTTCGCCGGCGGTGGCTCCGAAGAGTTCGGCGGCGGAAAAATAGATGGTGCGATTGTAAAAGGGGGCGGCGGCGCCGTCGATCACCAGGGTACTGTAATCGGGACCGATATGAAGAACCGTCACCGCCTCTGCTGCACCGTTTCCTGCTGTTGTGGCCGACCAGTTCGCATTTGCGACCACCAACGGAAAGACGTCCACGATCGTGGGAGGGATACCCGCTTTTTCGAACAGACGGAGGGTTCTCTGGAGCAGCACATTGGCTACCGCGGTGACGATCACCGGAGCGGGATCATTTTTCTGGGGAGGCTCAGCGAGAAACTGGTATTCCACGGTGGCACCCGCGGTATCGAACGATAGGTTTTTCCGTATTTCGAATTTAAGCGCGGTTTTCATTTCATCATCGGGCATTTTTCTGAAGTTGAGTTGCGCGGCATACGCCTGTTTACCCCCGACACAGGTTACCACCGTATCGGTGGAGCCGATCGAAAGTTTCTGCCGCAGGTTGCCGAGTCCCTCGATTATCTCCTCGTCTTTCGTGAAGGTACCGGTGATTTCCTCCACCAAGAGCATGCGCATTGCACCCGGCGCCGTGCTTTTACCGCAGGCGATTTTCGCCGCGCGGATGGATTGTGAATCGATCTCGATACCTACCGAAATGGTTCCTTTCGGCATTTTTATCTCCTGTCAGTCAAAGGCTATATTTCTTTCCACCCAGCGCGTTCTGAGCAGAACGAGCGGGCTGCCGTCGGAGACGGTCTGAAACTCCGGTACGCCGGGGGCCCGCAGATCGTCAAGAATACGGTTGTCAAAATAAAAACGGACCATCTCGTTCGAGTCGCCGCCGCCGGACTCATAATTGAAGTATTTGTCGAGAGTCCGGGAACCTATGCCGCGAATACGGTAGTCATACGATTCGAGCCAGTGGCCGTCATTTTCTTTCACATCCCACATCAATCCTTTATCCGGTTCTATTGCATAAAGCGAGGCGGTAATATACATTTTCGGTAAATGCGCGACATCGCTTCTGTCCGCCGCGATACCCTGAAGGCTTCCATCTTTCCACACCTTCATTTCTCCCTCTCTGAAGTGGATGTCGGCTCCCGAAAAAAGGGCGAGTACATTATCGGGGTCACTCTCTTTATGGTTGACGCCGTAATTGTTGACGGGGTCATAGTCTTCATACTCCTGTTCAGCGGTTTCCACAAAATCCTCGTACACGAGGGAACCGACCGGATAAATATTGTATCCCGGATCGGTTACCACGGTCGCCTGCCCCATTACAGTGCCCAACACGTCGAGTTCACACTGGTCCGCCCTGATCACCTTGTTATTGATTGCGAAATCATAAGTCCGGTTCTGTGTACCGTCATGGTAGTAATAGATCGCCCGGCCCGATGACTGGCCGGTGACGGGATCTCCATAGACATAAAAACGGAGAAGACCTGGTGTTCCGATCGAGGTGGGAAGCAGTTCCTGTTCTCCCTCGAGGCGGGGCATGGTGAGTTCCGGTTGAGAGTGGGTAAAACTCTTCTGAAAAAGCTGATCGAGTCTGCCGGCGGCATGTTTTTCGGGGTCTTCTTCAGGGTCTTCCGAACCCTGCTTCGGGGTACCGGAGGTCACGAAAACACCGAAATCATAGTTATTGCCGGTGCCGTCGCTGCCGGTTCCGTAGTGGCCGTAGTCACCTCCCACGTTGACAACTTCATCCCCGGAGTAATCGAGTTCGAAATTATCATAATCGAGATGATTGGAAACGGTGACATCGCCATTGACGAACCTGACGTCGCCAACTGATGAGATGTAAATGGGTGTATTCGAGTGAAACGTTCCTTCAAACCAGGTGTTGTTGATCCCTCCCTGCGCAGCTCCCTGGGTGGGGTTCATATTGTTGATGAAAATGCCGGGATTCGGTGCCGCAATCCTTTGGGCATACCACGATACTTCCTTTATATACTCAATACGACGGTTGGTCGCCTGAGATACCACCTTGGCCTCACCATTGTCTATTTCGAGCGAGACTCGTACCGTGTCGTCATTGATGATCCCTTCATAAATACCGGTGTTTCTGGGATTATTCACGACATAGTCATTGTAATTGGCCTGATCGGCAAGCCAGCGGGTGCCGATCTGCAGGCCCGATTCGGCGGCTAAAAACGCGAGGTCGTTCCGGTAAGCGGTATCTTCGTGGGTGACCGCGTTGCCGGAGAGCATCATCAGCCCGCTTCCGGCAATTGCCATGACGACGGTGAACGCCAGGATTCCGACGAGTGCGGATCCGCGCTCCTTTTTGCTTCCGTTCAGTTGTTTCGGCATAAGAACACATCCTCTCTAGGGTCCAGATAATACGTTTCCGGTCCCGGGAATGCAAGCCGCAGGTGGACTTGTATGCCCTTTCTGCATCCGTTCAGAATAAAATAACTGCTGTCGGGATCAACGAAAACAGTGTTGTTGCCGGTGTTGAAATCCTTCCAGCCGTCATCCCGGAACTCCTGCAGCCGGTCGCCTTGTATTCTCATTCCCGCAAACGGCGTGGTTCCATCCACCGGATAGTAATAAAATCCCGTCACCTGATCGGGAAGGGTGTCACAGGTATCATGCAACGCGTCGGTTAATCTGAGCAGTTTCCGAGCGACGCGGGTATCCATCGCGATCTGTTCCGAAAGGTTTTCGTACTGCATCTGCATTGCCAGGCTGGCATTGGTCTCCCTCGTCTGTGTCACGTACATCGAATAAACGGAGTAGATGGCGAGAGCGATGATGACACTGATTATCGAGGCGACCAGCACCTCCACGAGGGTCATCCCTTTCTGCTCCGCGGTTTTCATTGCCCCTCCGCAATCCATTTCGTCATGGTCACCGTTTCCTTTTCACCTTCGTAAAGGCCATCCCATTCCAGGGTAAGGGTGATCATTTTTATCGGTACGACGGTGCCGTCGGTCGTGGTGAATCCGGTATTCTCGATCACCGTGGTATGCAGCACTCCGGTAAGGGGATTTCCATCCGTGTGAGGGTCAATAGTGACGGTACTGGTATCGTCGGTAATCTCCTCAACCGTTTGATATTTTCCTGCCCCGTATTCCCTTTCAAAAATGGTATTGAGTAGTGCACGGGCCTCCTGGCGGTGCTGGTCGACCACCTGGATGTCGCGGCTTTTCCTCACAATGCCGACGATGGCGAAAATGGCAATACCGAGTATCGCTGCCGCCACGAGCAGTTCGACAAGTGAAAATCCTCCGGTATCATGTACATGTTTCTTCATGGTTTACATCAGTACAATGCTGTCGCGAAAATCGTTTCGTCTGATTTGAAAACCACCCGCACCTGTCCGGTAATATCCCCGGAACCGTCGGGCTCGATGGTAATCGTGTATTTGTTTTCGTCGTAATACAGATGAAGTTTCGGAACATCGGTTTCACCGGAAGCCAGGTTCGAATTGGTCTTGCGCGTATAGGCATTGGCTGCTGCTGCCGCTGTTTCCGCAAGACTCGCTGTGGTCTGCTGGCGTGTTTCCCGGATGAAGCCGGTATACACTACGACTGCCGCGGTGGTAAGTACCGCCAGAATAACCCCAACCACGATTGCTTCAACCAGGGTGAAACCGTTACGGGAACGCTGCCGGGGATTTTGTTCACTGATTTCCATAAGAGTACCAGTCTGATTGATTGTTCCCGGCGGTTGCCTGTACCTGCCGGCTGTATTCATCGAACGTTATTTCCACATCCTTCGGGCAGACATACTGGGCGAGCGACCCGTTCGGCATCGCCGCGGTCCATCGCTCTCCTCCGGTAAGCGGGTTCTCCCACGAAGGAGCCGGTACAACGGCTCCCTGGCTGAGAGCTTCGGTGATGAACTGTGCCGCAGTTGCCGCGGCATGGTTCACGACCGATGCTTTCGCCATGTCGACATATCCCTCACCATTCTGTACCGCACTACCGATCGAACCGCTGTAATACCGGTTGCCGACGAGTACCAGAACCGCCACGATGATCAGTGCGACGATCAGGGTGATAAATGAAAACCCCCTGTTGCCTTTCATCAAATCAGGGCAGCGTATAACTGTACCACTCGGAACTGAATGAACCGAACACCGCCCTCACCTGCTGCCTGTCTTCATCGATGGTGATCGTCATTCCGCGGGGGCATGAGAAAACCACCGGTTCACCCGACGGCAGGTTGGTGGTCCAGTGTTGCCCTTCGGTAAGTTCCGTGGTAATATTCGGTGGGTTCGGTATCTCAAGTTCTATACTCCCCGCACCCTGCAGGAATTTGCATGCCGAGGCACCGATACCATCCACAACACCCTGCCGCGCCTCGTCAATGTAGCCACGGTAGATCTGGACGGAAATCAATGCGAGAACCGCAACAATCACCCCGGTGACGATTATCTCAACGAGGGTGAAACCGCAATGCCTGATTTTCTGTTTCATGTAGAAAAAAGAACCGGAGAAGGTTATGTACCTTCTCCGATAAGTTCTATAATATCAGCTACCGCCAGCAATATTCCAACCATACGTTTGTGATGATTGTCCACCAACCCACGCCTGGACGTAATTTCCAACTGTAGCGATCGTAGCATTTCTTGGACATGTAAAGGTCATCCTGTTTCCTTGATCCGTTGATAGCTCCCATGTGCTACTAGGGTTGAGAGTAGCGGGACTAGGTGCTGACCAGGCTGACTCATCAATATTGATAGCTGACTGAAGAAACCCGGCTGCAGAAGCGGCAAGATTCTCCGCAGTGTTCGTCCGTGATTCTCGAACATACCCCTGATACAGCTGAATGGCGACCAGTGCGAGCACCGCCACGATTACCGCCACAACGATAACTTCAACAAGGGTGAATCCTTTGTTGTTTTTACGAGTTTTGTTAAACATCCAACAACTCCTTTAAAAAATGTGTAAAAAGATGCGAAACATGAAATCCGAAGTTGTTTTAAATAAGTCGCGTCCTCCTCCCTAAGTTATCGTCCGATAAGTTTACCGATTGAGAAGATGGGAAAATAGAGTGCAATAAGAATAAGCCCTACCACCGCGCCGAGAATGATGATGAGGAACGGCTCGATGATCGAAGCGAGAGAATCGACCACGTTTTTAATCTCCCGTTCATAGAACTCCGCCGCCTTGCGGAGCAGATCGTCGACCTTGCCGCTTTCCTCTCCGGTCGATACCAGCTGGGAGACCAGTACCGGGAATTCTCCCGTTTTTTCGAGCGTGGCACTGAGCAGTTCCCCCTGGCGCAGGTTATTGTATACATCCTCGAGCACCTTGGCGTACAGGCTGTTGTTGACCACCGCTCCGGCGATCTGGGTCGCCTCGAGAATGGGGGTGCCGGCGTCCATGAGCAGGGCCATGGTCCTGCAGTAGGTGGCGAGGATGTTTTTACGGATTATACCCCCGAATACCGGGAATTTAAAGAAGTGTTTATCAAAAAAGAGTTTTACCGACGGATTCGTCATGGCGAACTTGAATCCGATAATCAGAAGAATCAGCAGCACGATTACCAGGGGGAGCCGAGTCCTGACGAGGTTCGAGGCGAACACGAGAACCTTGGTGGGTTTGGGCAGTTCGCCACCTAAGCTGGCATAGACACTTTCAAAAACCGGCACCAGTTTCCAGAGAATACCGATTACGAGTATCACCACGAAACCGGCAATGAACGTAGGATACCGCATCGCCGCCTTGATTTTCGATTTCATCGCCTCGATGTTTTCCATATAGGTGGCGAGCTGATCGAGCACTTCGTTGAGCGCACCCGCCACTTCGCCGGAACGGACGACTGCCACATACATGTTATTGAACGCCCCCGGATGCTTGGCGATCGCATCCGAAAACGTGTGGCCGATACCGATATCATCGGCAACCTGCAGGATTATTTTCTTGAACACCTGTTTTTCGGGTCCGGCAAGTTTCTCGAGAGCCCGGGTGAGCGGCACGCCTCCGTCGAGCATGGTGGCCAGCTGGCGGGTGAAGAATACCACCTCCCGATAGGGTACCTTGTTCTGCATCGAGACAATGGCGTCATTGACCTTCTCGAAAAAGGTCTGTTCCCTTTTCGTTCCGTCAAAATTGAGTTCATCGACGGAGATCGGCGTCAGCTGTTTGCCGTCGAGCCGGTCGAGCACTTCATCAACGGTGGCGCCCTCCATGGTGCCGGAAAGGACCCGATCCTGTGCGTCATGAGCTTTATATGAAAAACGTGGCATATCGTGTCTGTTCGTTATTGGAGTCGGTAGAGTTCTGTTTAATCGTATTTTAATTTCAAGCCCTCATAAGTCCCCCTGCGGGGGATTTAGGGGGCGTAAAGAATTCTATCATTTTCTCCCCATGGGAGAGGGGCAGGGGGGAGTGGTCGTCATTTCTTCTTCTTCGTCTCCTCGGCCATATTTTCCTGCTGTTCCTTCATTTTATCATACGCCTTGAAATAATTGGCATTATTATTCCCGGAATCACCTTTTTTTGAAAACCGGGTGCTGCTCAGCAGAAAACCCATTTGAAAGGAAAAGGATGCTTCGCTGAGACCTCCCGAAAGCTCCGAAGAGGCGACTGGTGAAACGTCGAGCGCGAAGGTGGCATAGGCGCCGCCGTGTGCACTGTGAAGAATCGCCGCAAGATAGCCGCGCGGATAATTGTTGTTCGAGAAAAGAACATTGCTACTGGAGGGGCTTTTCATGGTACCCACCAGCATCTGCCCTTTCACCCCTGCTTCAATATCGGTGAAACCGCCTAAAAGTAACCGCAGGCCGAGCGACGGATTGATCACCCCTGCGGTATACCGGTAGTCCTGCTGACTGCTGTTGAGCAGATAAGCCTGCACCCCGGCGGTAACAACGAGCAGGTTGATGAGCACCGGAGAAAATCCGTTGAGCCCCAGTGCGGTGCTTATACCGGATTTTCCGGTAAAACTGGTCGAATCGTATTCCTCGACGGAAAAACGGTTGCCGCCAACACCAAAGGAAACAAGCAGGTAGGGGATCGGTGCGTAACGGAGCATACAGTAATGGGCCTTGAAAGTGGACGACACTTCAGCTTCGGTAATGGTCTGACCGGTCACCATACCTTTATATTCAATGCCGAGCGTTCCGGGTGACATATCCTCGACCGGTACTCCCGAGGCGAAGAGCAGTGCTGTGCAGACAGCAACGGAAAAGAACGTTTTAATGGCTACCATAATTACCTGTTCATTCCTTTGTCTAGAAACTGCAATATTGCAGTCTGATGATGAGATGTATATCTGTGTTTAGTAACTATTCTGGTATTTATACCCTATTTCCGCTCATCCTGAGCCTGTCGAAGGGTGGGCGGAGTACGAAAAACACTCATGTTTCGACAAGCTCAACACGAGCGGTCCTGAAAACATTGATGTCAAGGTACCTGATAGTTACTGTATTTAATCTGTATCTGATACATATTCTATTCCTGCTACCTGATAATCGGCAGTTTGAACCGTTCACCGTCCTTGTCGCGAATACCTTTCACCTCGGCATTGATCGTCGCGATAAGCCGGAGCGCCAGCTGCCGCGGATACGTGAGCCTCGTGTAGGCGACACCGTCTTTCGTGACTGCCGTACGGTCGATAACCATTGCGAAATCATTATTCGAGAAATCGATCCGATCGCCTTTGAACTGCGGCCGCAGCTCATAACGCCAGTATTCAAAGTCGCCGGAAACAGGGCCGTCGTAGGCGCCATCATGATCGCGGTCGATTTCGAGCGGTGAACGGTCCCACCGCCCATTCTGGTTGAGGTCGGCATAGATCGCATAGGTCGAGTCCCAGGCGGGATACATTAGAGAGGTATCGTCAAGTGCGTAATAAAGCGTATCGTAGGTCACCGTACTGTGATCTTCCGAAACCGTCGGTGTTATGACCCGTTCAACGGTGTGATTCACTTTCAAAACCGGCGGCCGGTAACGCGGGTCCAGCGTATCGGTGATGACGATATATTCCTTTGAAGCCGGCCAGTAGGGCTCCGCACCAACGAAGTTCCATTTGAAATCATGCACTGCCGCAGTATAATCCATTATACCGTCACCGTTGACGTCGTCACCCCGTGCGGCAGTCGCATCATCCATATCGAGTTCGAGATCGATTCCCGCGTCCATCTGAAGGTTGCCATTGACATCTTCAAATGGAACATCGATGTACTCCCACCGGTAGACCGGTTTGATCTCGTCATCCGCCGATTCAACACCCGCCCAGTGATCGAATGCGCGGTAGGCAACCGACATGCCGGAAACGAGTGCGCTGAAATTGACCGGAGTACCGTCGGCAACCGGGTTGCCGTTCACATCCTTGACTACTGCGCCGACAAAGTATTCAAAGGTGCTCTCATCCATTAATCCGGCATTCGGAACTTTCACCGTATCATCTTCGGGCCGGGAGATGGTAACGGTATGCGGTTCGCCGGAGATTGTCAGTTTTGATGCCGCACTCACGCCGTTCACCGTGGCCTCCACTTCGCAGCCCCGGTAAGTACTCGGCAGTGATCCGGCGAGCAGCTGTGCACGGGCGATACCGTCGTTGGTGGAGACGATAATCGGGTTGTCAATTTTTTCGCCGCCGCCCGGTCCTTTGAGAATTTTAAAGGACACTTCGGCACCGGTGACCACATTGCCGCTGTCGTCCTTGACCGTGGCGATCAGTTCGGCGATGCCGCCGTTGACCCCGATGTTGTCGGGAGTGATCGCCAGTTCTATCGCCGATGCCGATGCCGCTCGATACGTTACCGTCGTGTAGGCGCTGCCGTCGGGAGATTTCGCCTGCACGGTGGCCTCGGTGGCGAAGTAGCCGCTCTTGAGCCAGGTGGTGGCGATGCCGCTTGAATTGGTGGCGGAAGTCAGATCGGTAAGGCTTCCCGCGCTTGCCGCGAAGGTAATGGATCTTCCGGAAAGCGGATTTCCACTTTTATCCAGATAACGTGCCGAAATCTGCGTGCTGTCGCGACCGCCGATCACGATGTAAGTTTTGGATGCCGAGACACTCAGATTATTGGTGGTAAAGGTAAGTTCGATCGAGTCGGTCACATTCGCCGATGCCGCATATACCGCGACTTTCCCGGCGGTACCGGAGGTTACCTTCACGCGTGCGACGCCGGTGGCGCTCAGTGTCGCCTGCGTGTACCGTTCGCCGTCGTCGAAGATACCGGGGGCGTCCACCGAAAAATTGACGAAGTCACTGCTGATCGGATTACCCGATCCGTCCTTGAGCAGCGCCTCGATCTCGGCGGTGTCGTTGATGCGTAGATCGTTGCGGTCGGCGGAGAGTTCGAGCGTGACGCCGCTGAAGAGCACCGTGGTGGAATCCTTGATGGCGCTGTTTCCTTTGAGCAGGGCGCGGATCACGCAGTTGCCGTTGACCGGTGCACTCCTTAGCGTAACGGACGTGCGCCCCGTCTCGTCGGTAACGCCGAACTGATCGATGATGCCGAGTGTCGAGGAGAACTGTACCGTATCACCCACCAGCGGATTGTGGTTGTCTTCGCTGATGATCACTGCGGTGACCATCGCTTCGGCGCTGTTGTCGGCCCGGAGCTGGGCGTGAGAGGTGAACAGCCGCAGTGAACGGATGGTGTTGTCGTTGTCAATCGGGGTCGAAGTGCCGAAGTACACGGAGGTACTGTCACTGGCACCGAGTGCCGCCGCTCTGATGGTTACTGTCCCCGAAGAAGAACGGGTAACGGCAGTGGTCACTTCACCCGCGCCGTCGGTTGTTTTGGTTGAGTCCCTGCCGGTAACGATCAGCAGGTCCTGGTCGGGCACCGGCTCTCCGCCGCCGTCGAGCAGCTTGATCGTCACCGGCACCACCGCGTTCAGTGGAGCGCTTGTCAATTGCGGGATGATCACGATGGTGATCCCGCTCATGGTTACCGTGGTGGCCACCGACACGAGCGAGTCGGCGATCGTCATCTGTGCGGTGACGGTCACGTTGGCGTTGATCGGTTCACCGGTGAGTACCGCCGAGGCGATTCCGTTATCGTCGGTGGTGCTTTTTGCCGTGATGACGCCGCGGGTCGACGAGAAGAATACCTCTTTTCCGGCAACGGGGTTGCGGTTGTCATCGAAGACCGTTACTTCAATGTCGGATTTGTCATCGTACGATGCGAGCAGTGCCGAGGGAAACGCGCGGATACGCATATTGTTGTTGACGCTGTCGATGGTGACGGTTGTGCCGACAACCCGAACGGATGTGGAGGTCGAAAACGATTTTCCGTCGATATCCAGCCGGGCGACGATAACCGCATTGCCGCCGTCGGGATCAGGAGTGAAGGTGGCTTTGGCGACACCGTTTGCACCGGTGGTGTCTTTTGCGGTAACGATCCCGCTGGTCGCGCTGAAAAACACCTCCTGCCCGACTACCGGATTGTGGCTCGTGTCAAAAATGGTTACCTCGATGACGGAATACTGATCATCTTCGATAGTGATAGTCGGTGGCAACGCCCGTATACGCATGCTTTTGTCGGTGCTGTCGATGGTTACCGCGGTTATTCCCGTATGCACGGTGGTTGAAACCGAAAACGTTTTTCTGTTGTACACCATTTTCGCGCTGACCGTGGCATCACCGCCGTCAGGTTCGGGAGTGAAGGTCGCGAAAGCGACACCGGAAGCATTGGTGGTATCGACTGCCGAAACAATTCCGCTAGTGGCGGAAAAGGTGATTTCCTGGCCGATTACCGGATTGTGGTTGCTGTCGAACACCGTCACTTCAATGACGGCACTCTCGTCGTTGTCGGCACTCACCGTTGAAGGCAGTGCACGGATGACCATGTAATCTGCCCCGCTGGTGGGATTATCCGAGGGTGTCCCTGAAACTTTAGGTCCGACGGGGCCTTCTCCCAGTTCACAGGTAAGAAAATGAAGGCAGACGACAAGAAAGAATGTTCCTGTAATGGAAATGCGATGAACGAACGGGTATCCGTTTTTTAACATTGATCCTCCGTTAATGTGCGATAGTAGGGAAGGAGGTGGTGTGTGCTGATAGACAAAAAAGTATTGCCATAATATAAGGGGAACAGGGTATAAAAGCAAGTGAAAAAAAACGCATAGGCGATATCTCTCACAGGGAACGTGTGCTGCCCGGAACCGGAATACTGCAAATTAGTGCTGATTAAAAGACTATTATACACGATTCAGGGGAAAATTACAAGGGCTATATAGTATACGGCCCTTTCTGTTCGAGATGAACGATTTTTGGCGCCGACCGGACACTGGTGGATTATATCGCTTTATACGTTTGTACAATGGCCTGAATAGTTCGAAAAATGAGGCAGCGGGGATAATTTCCAATAGGAGGCGACATATTTTTCGCCACTGCGATCCATTTTCTGTTATTTTCCCCCTTGACCTTTTATTCATGCTGCTGTAGGCTGTATGCATCAGAACAGGTTACTAGTTCTACTTCGGTAGAATAAAGAGTGAAGAATTTTTACCGGTTCTCTTTCGCTCCCTCCGTAGGTTCCCCCGCAGGGGGCACCTTGTAAGAAGTCCCCCTTCGGGGGATTAAGGGGGCGTACAGCCAATATTGAACAGTAACTATTTACATGACAGGAACCGGATCATGGACAATGAACAGATCAGGAAACTGACGAGTGACGGCGTTTCCGACCTTCATTTCAAAGTTGGTCGTCCTCCGTTGCAGCGTATTCACGGGATTATGGTCGCTACCGATCTTCCCAAACTCACCGAAGACGATATGGAGAAACTCGCCCGTCAGTTTCTGGGAGAAAAAAACTGGAAAATGTTCGAGGAGAAGCATCAGATGGAATCCGCGTATTCGATTCCCGGTTTCGCCAGATTCCGGGTTGCGGTGTTCCGTCAGCGCCAGTCGATATCGATCGTCATGCGTGCCATCCCCTACGAGATTCCCACCCTCGACGAACTGCGGGCTCCGGCGATTGTCAAAAAAATCGCCGAATACAATCGGGGTCTGGTGCTCGTCACCGGAATGACCGGGAGCGGAAAGTCGTCGACCCTTGCCGGTATGGTGCGTCTGATGAACGAAACATACCCCTATCATATTGTCACTATTGAAGATCCGATAGAATTTCTCCATCACGATCAGAAGTGTTCGATCAACCAGCGTGAGGTGGGAGACGATGCCGAAGACTTCGCCAGTGCTTTCAAGGCTTCCCTTCGGCAGGACCCCGATGTGATTCTGGTGGGTGAACTCCGGGATATTGAAACCATGGAGATAGCACTCCGGGCATCGGAGACCGGCCACCTCGTGCTCTCCACCCTGCATACCACCGATGCCAAGGAGACGATCGGCCGGTTCATAGACGCCTTTCCTCCGCATCAGCAGAAACAGATCCGTATCCAGCTCGCTGCCAACCTCAAGGCGGTGATTTCCCAGCGCCTGCTCACCAGAGCCGACGGCAACGGACTTGTTCTCGCGGCGGAAGTGATGATCGTCACCGCCGCGGTCCGGGATATCATCACCAACCCGGAACACATGACCGATATCGTTGAACTGGTTGCCCGGGGGCACGATCAGTACGGCACCTGTACTTTCGATCAATCGATCATGGCGCTGCTTGAGCAAGGGTTGATTTCAAAGGAGGAGGCGCTCGCTCATGCCACTAATCCGAATGATTTCAAACTGCGATTGAGTCTGCTGTAGCGTTGTTTGCGTTTTTCGTCGGGGCGTTCGATTGAACACCCTTACGAAAGTAAAGTCCGTTTTCGGGGACGGGTTACCATACACATAGTTTGTAGTGTTTCCGGATTACCGCATCTTTGGTGATCAGGGGTGCGTGTGTCCGGATTGCGTGGGCCACAATGATGCGGTCAAAAGGATCGCGGGTCCAGTGAATCGTCTCGGCCGTTTGGATAATCGCCTCAAAAGGATCGTCACAAACCCGTATGCCGAAATCCGCTGCCAGTGTTTTCATGATTTTCTCGGGTTTTTCATTGATCCGCCCGATTTCAAGGAGAAACTGCATTTCCAAACGGACCATCGGGGATACCATTAATGTACCGGCGTCAATTGCCTGGACTGCTTTCTCACTGAAGCGGTCAATTTCACCCGCGAATAGCCAGATTGCGGTATGAGTATCACAATGTATCAGGGCTGCCATAGTTCAGACCAGTCCATGTGAACAAGATCATCCGGATTACCCTTGATGACCGGACGTTTTTTCGCATTGGCAAGTTTGCTCTTTTTGTTCTTTGCGATAATCTGCAGTACATGCCCTTTCCGGTTGACCTCTTCGGGAATTCCGGTTTCAGCGACACGGTCGAGGATCTTGTATATATTTTGTCGAAGTGCCGATGCGGATATGGCCATGGTAAATCCTCCTGTAATCGTACGAGTATAATATATCGAATAGTACGTACGAGTACAACCGTTTTTTTGCATTCCGCTTATTCTCCGCAGTCGGGGTCGGAATTCGGCATTGGCATCGAAATCGGTATCAGGATATGGGCGTTCATTTGAATGCCCTTACAAAATGCACATGCTCACTTGCGGCATGGGGTCTGACGGTAGTGAAAATGAGATCGGCATGTCATGAAAGAGCATGCCACATGGTGGGGGTGGTGTGCGGGTTTTAAGGCATGTGGTTTTTGGATCGACTACCGGTCACCCATCCGCATGAGCCCCCGGTTGCTTCCCTTCACAAAGTCGGTAATCAGCGTGATGTCGTCATTACCGGCGAAGTCCTTCTGCAGCAGCGTGAGAGCATCGTCGAGTGTGCGGTTTTCCCGGAAGAGAATTTTATACGCCCGTCTGATCGCCCGCCGCCGCTCCTCGGAGAATCCCCGCCGTTCAAGGCCGATTTTATTGATATCGACAATCCGCACCGGATCGGCGCCGGTGAGCGCGAAAGGAGCCACATCCTGGGTGATGTACGAGGTGGCCTGAATGAATGCATGATCGCCGATACGGGTGAACTGGTGGAACGAGCAGACACCGCCGATCGTGACATGATTTCCCACGATCACGTGACCCGCCATGGCGAGTGAATTGGAGATGGTGACGTCATTACCGATTTCACAATCGTGGGCAATGTGACAGTAGGCCATAATCCAGCAGTCATCACCGATACGGGTCGCTCCGCTTGCGGCCGACCCACGGTTGATGGTGACATACTCCCGGATAAGCGTGTTTTTTCCGATAATGGTGTGTGTCTTTTCAGAAGCGAATTTTTTGTCCTGCGGAATCAGTCCTACAGCGGCGCCGCAGAAAATCCGGCTTTCCTCACCGATGCTGGTTCCCTCGCCGATGACCGCATGTGGTCCTATTTCGCACCGGTCGCCGATCTCGACGTCATCTTCAATGACGGCGTAGGGACCGATCTTCACCTCGACCCCCAGTTTTACTCCCGGCTCGATGATCGCGGTTGGATGAATATTCGATTTCATGCGGTACCGTCGTATCTTCTATGCTGCAGTGTTTTTCGTGGAGAGCATCGCCATGAGTTCAGCCTCGCTTACCAGTTTGTTCTCGACGTAGCACTTGCCGCTGAACTTGATCGTGTCGCGTCTGCTCTGAAGCATTTCCACTTCGATTCTCAGGCAGTCGCCCGGCCGTACCGGTCCCCGGAAGCGAACCTTGTCAATCGCGAGAAAGAAAATGTTGGCGTCCTGCCCTTTCCGGTCCGTTTTGATCTGCTTGGCATACAGCTCCATGATTCCGCCCGCCTGCGCCATGGCTTCGATCTGCAGTACGCCCGGCATGATGGGATTCTCCGGGAAATGCCCCGTGAAAAACGGTTCGTTGAACGAGACGTTCTTGATCGCCACGATGCTTTTTCCGGGGTCGATATTTACCACCTTGTCGATCAGCAGGAAAGGATACCGGTGCGGCAGCATCTCGAGGATGTCATTATAGGAGAGCTGTGCGGCAGTCTGTTTTTTCTTTTTTTCAATCACGTATGCCCTGATTTTACGGGCGAATTCGATGTTCGCGGCGTGTCCCGTGCGGGCGGCCTGAATATGACCGAGCACCGGTTTACCGAGCAGGTAGAGATCGCCCATCAGGTCGACCACCTTGTGACGGCAGAGTTCATTGAAGTACCGCAGGTCAACGTTGTTGAGAAAACCGTTCTCACCCTTGACGATCGGGCCGTTTTCGTTGAAGAGTTTCCGTATGTATTCGATGTGGTCGTCGGTCAATTCGACGTCCTGGACCACCATGGCACTGCTGAGCGACCCGCCTTTGATCAGCCCCTTCTCGCGCAGTTTCTCGATTTCCGAGAGAAAACAGAAGGTGCGGGCGGGAGCGAAATCCTTCGCGTAGTCCTCGATCCTGAAAAGCGTTGAGTGCTGAGCACCGAGCGCAGGATGCTTGTAGTCGATCATGACGGTCACGCAGAGCGAGTGTGAGGGGAGCATCGCAAGCGCGACGTCGTTTTTGGTATCGGTGTACACGAGCGGTTCATCGATGGTGATGTATTCACGTTCCGACCGCTGTTCGGTCAGGCCTAGCTTCTGGATCGCCTCGACATAGGGGAACGATGATCCGTCCATAAGCGGCAGTTCGGGGGCGTCCACTTCAATTTTACAGTTGTCAATCTGGAGTCCGGCGAGGGCCGACATGCAGTGCTCGGTCGAGTGGACGGAAACGCCGTTTTTACCCACGGCGGTACCCCGGGAAAGATCGACCACGTTGTCGATATCCGCTTCGATTTCCGGTGAGTCGGGGATATCGGAACGGATGAACCGGATGCCGTAATTGTCGGGGGCGGGATGCAGGGTGACGGTCGCGGTGCTTCCGGTGTGCAGTCCCACGCCGGTGAGGGAAAAACTTTTTCTGATCGTATGCTGGTTCATCATGATTGTTTTTCTGTTGTGGGCCCTTTCCCGCCCGTCGTATTGTTGGAGTAGGCGGCTGCATCGATGGAGTCGATCCGCATCTTCAGACTTTTCATCTCCTTGATGAGGGTGGGTAACTGTGCCTGCGCCGCTTCGATCCGCCGCATGGTCATGAGATCACGCGCCGGATAGCCGGTTATTTTCGCACCGGGTTCAACCGCCTTTGATACACCGGCCTTCGCGCCGATGAACGAATCGTCACCGATATCGATATGACCGACGAAACCGACCTGACCCGCAATAATCACCCGTTTGCCGACCCGGGTACTTCCCGAAATCCCGGTCTGGGCGGCCATTACCGTATCTTCTCCGACCGTGACGTTATGGGCGATATGGATCAGGTTGTCAAGTTTTACCCCGCGACCGATTATGGTATCCTCGAAATTGCCACGATCGATGGTGGTATTGGCACCGATTTCGGCGTCATCCTCGATCTTCACATTGCCGAACGGAGGTATACGAACCCACGCACCGTTATGGCGCGCATTACCGAAACCGTCGCTGCCGATAACCGCTCCCGATTGAATGATCACCCGGGCACCGATAGTAGTACCGTAGCGGATCGTTACGCCGGAATCGATGCGGCAATCAGCACCGACGGAACTGTTTTTCTCAATCACGCACCGGGCGCCGATCCGGCTGGCTGCACCGATGGAGA
This sequence comes from Chitinispirillaceae bacterium, assembly GCA_016930275.1. Lineage (GTDB taxonomy): Bacteria > Fibrobacterota > Chitinivibrionia > Chitinivibrionales > Chitinispirillaceae > JAFGNB01. Next base: position 5,912 of record JAFGHA010000097.1, on the reverse strand, counting down.
CACCCGCACCGATAACGGTTCCGGGACCTATTGCGGCGGTCGGGGCAATGGTGGCCGAAGAGTCGATGATTGCCGTCGGGGAAATTCCGCTGCCGAAGGGCGGCGTACAGTCCTCGAAGAGTTGTGCTACGCGTGCATATCCCAGATACGGGTCATCCACTTCAAGGCAGATCTTACCCGGGAAACCGCGGCCTTTCTTGACTATGACAATACCGGCGTCACTGGCGCTTACCGCATCGTCGAACCTGGCGTCGACGCTGAAGATGATGTCGTTACCGGTGGCCTGCGCGGGTGAGGTGATTGCATGTACCTCACGGTCTCCGCCATCTGCCGGTGGCGGCAGACCTAACGCCGCGGTGATCTGCGAAAGACGCACGGCTCAGTTTTCTTTGTTGAGTGCTTCGAGTACACGCTGATTGAGATCGTACACTTTCTTCGCATAGACGATACCGCCTGCCCGGGCGTCGAAAATGTAGTCGTAATTTTCCTCTTTGGCGATTTTCTCGATAATCCGGTTGATTTTCTCGATGATCGGCTTGGTGAGTTCCTCGTTCTTTTTAAGTGCCGTTCCGTCTTTTCCGAATTTGTCGTTCAGGAATTTCTGGTAATCGACCATTTTCTGGTTGAGTGAATCCTCGAGCGCTTTTTTACGTTCAGCACTCAGCAGCAGACTCTGTTTGTCAATCTGTTCCTTGAGATTTTTGATCTCCTGCTGTTTCTTGGACGCTTCCTGTTCCCAGACAGCGACTTCTTTGTTGAATTTGTTCTGCGCCTCTTTGGTTCCCTCGTACTCGGCGAAAATCGCTTCCGAGTTGATGTATCCGAACTTCATTTCGGCATTCACGGCCGATGCGATAACCAGAGCGGCAAGTGCCCCTGTACAAAACAACTTGCGCATGCGTACTCCTCCTTCTGTTTTTGTTCCACCGTGGTTTCCGGACTTGTTACCCCCGGAATACCGGAGCGGACAACTACGGTCCAAAGGTAACCGATGCCAGGCAGTCGCAGCAGGTCGCCTTTGAAAAATTATGTGAATTACCTGTTATACTGTTTTGATCAGAATCCGCGATTCATCATGAAATCGACTTTCCACCCGTGCGGTTTGGAATCAAAACCGTTGGGGGTGGGATCATCGAGTCCGTAACCGAAATCCACTCCCATGAGTCCGAGCATCGGAATATTGATACGGACCCCGACACCGATGCTTTTATACAGTTGGAAAGGATTCACTTCGCTCATGCTCGACCAGGTGTTGCCGCCATCGGCGAAGACTCCGAGGTAGAGCTGCTGTTCAAGCAGCGGATAACGCAATTCCAGTGTGGTCGCGAACATCGTGAGACCGTTTTCTGGAGAATTCTGATCGCGGCCGTGCGACAACCCGCCGAATTCCGTGTCGGGATATCCGCGAAGATCGGCATCGGCAAAATAGACACCGCCGAGCTTGAAAAGGTCATACCTGGAGATGACGGTTCGGTCGCCCAGCGGAGCGATCATGCCGAATTTCGATCTGCTGCCGAAGACGAGCTTGAGCGGCAGCGGAAAATAGTGTTCATACCCGACGATACCCTTGAGGTAACGGTAATTGCCGCCCAGTCCCGCGATCTGCGGAGAGAGTGTCAACCGTGAACCTTCGGTGGGGAACATCGGCATATCGAGATCATACCGGGAAAGCGTAAAGGAAAGTCTGCTCAGAAATCCCTGCTGCTGTATATAAAGACTGTAGTCATGGGCAGTGTCCGAAGCCTGGTAGCCTTTTTCAAAACTGAACTGATACGAACCGTTGAGTTGAAAGTGGTCATCGGGCCACGACATTTTCGAAAGACCCGAACCGACGATGAATCCCCACTGTTCACTGGCGTAGTACTGATAATAGGAGTTGTTCCTGTAGAAGACGCTTCCGGAAAGCGATATCGGCCGGTCAAATGCCCACGGTTCCGTGAAGCTGACACTGAAATCCTGATGGCGGTTTCCATATTCCACATTGACGCGCAATTCCTGCCCGGCACCTCTGAAGTTGGGAATCGAGGTGGAAAAGGTACCGATAAAACCGTTATAACCGCTGTAAGCCGCGCCGATCTGCAGCTGTCCGATGTTGTCTTTTTCGGCGATATCGAACACCAGGTCGATCGTTCCGTCGTCGTTGGGGACGAGATCGGGTTTCACGTCACTGAAAAAATTGAGCGCCATTATTTTCTGACGGCTTCGCATCATGAGCGACTGTTTGTATTTCTTGCCCGGCAAGAGATCGATTTCACGCCGGACCACTTTTTCCATTGTTTTGGTGTTGCCTTTTACATCCACTTTCCGGACAACCGCGCTGCGGCCTTCATAAATATCGAAGGTGACATCGATGGTATCACCGCGGTACGAGCGCTCGTCGTTCACCTGCACCCAGAGGTACCCCTCTTCACGGTAGGTGTTTTCGACCATGTATTTCGACAATTCAAAACGGGTTTTCTGAAACGACTTTCCGTTTTTAAGGGCGATCTTGGTATTGAGCGAATCGGTCGGGATGACGGTGTTGCCCTTGAAATAGAAATTACCGGTGTAGTATTTCTTTCCTTCGTCAAGGGTAATGTCGATCAGCAGATCCTTTTTGGTGTCGGCATACCGGACACTGTCGCTCACGATCGCCGCATCGAGGTAGCCGAGATCGTTGTAGAAAAGAATGAGACTGTCAAGATGTTCCTTGTAGAGGTCGCGCTTGAACTCTCCGGACCGCCACCATCTGCTCTCCTTGGTTTTGAATTTCCGTTCGAGTTTTGCGGTTTTGACCTCTTTGTTACCGTGAAAAACAATGGTTTTTATTTTGACTTTCGGTCCTTCCTTGATGGTGAATTTCAGAATCACGTTACCGGGGATTTTCGTGGGAATGATTTCGGGTTTCACTTCCGCCAAATTATAGCCTTTTTCGGCATGCATCGAGAGTATCAGCTTTTTTTCATCGAACACCGCCGCATCGGTGAGAATCTGCCCCTTCTTGATGGTCGATTTCTCTTCGAGATCCTTTTTCTTGATTTTTTTGTTCCCGTGGTACTCGACCGATTCACAGATCGGAAATTCCTCCACTTTCAGTTTGATCGAAGCGCTGGTGTCGGTTTCATTGAGAAGGTAGAAATCGATGACACGGAACAGCTGCAGATCACTGAGGCGGCGGATGGCATCCTGCAGGTCGGCGGCGGAGAAGTCACGTCCGGAATAGAGACCGGTGGTATGCCTGATGGCATTGTCGGAATTGACCGAGAGTCCTTCGATTACCAGGGTATCGAGGATTCTGGCTCCGGCAGTGCCGCAGAGGAGGGAAAGTGCACACAACAGATACAGCAGTCTCGACATGTTCCGGTCCTTCAAGCGTAATGCAACAGGTTAAAAATGCAACAGGTTTCTCAGCCGGGTGATCGGGAGCCGCAGTTGCATCATCAGTAAAGGACTATGCTGAATCGCCGCGTCCGACATGTGAAAACCATAATTAAGGTCCATCGTAAGATACTGACTCGGTTGAAATTCGAATCCGATGCTGTACTCCGGTGTCAGGTTCATATCGACCGGAATCAGTTCTCCCCGGGCTTTGACCAACAGAAAGTCGCGGAAAAAGTAGCGGCCAACCGTGACACCGACATTGGCAAGGGCAAGGTAATCATCATCATTCAACCAGCCGTCGAACTGGCGGCTATAAAGTTTACTAAAATAATTAGAAACAATGGACGATTCAATGTTCATGACGTCCAGGCCGAGTTTTCGAGCCAGTTTTCTCTCCCATCGCTGGAGCAGATATCGGTGGAAAAGTTGTTCCCCGAAATTCGAGACGGCGCTTCCCGCTCCGCTGATGGTCGAGAAGGTGATTCCTGCCTGGCGGTAATATTCCCGTTCGCTTTCGCCGGGCAGTTCGTCAAAATCGGAAGAGAGGTGGAAGGTGATATTGGGGGTCGGCTGATCGGCAAGCCGGGCCCGTTCACTGATTGCGCCGGTAACCGGGTCGACCACCATGCAGGTCAGTTTGATCCGATCGAACCGGCTGGTATCGGCGAAGGCTTCGGCGCTTCCCCAGAGTATCGGCATAATGTCGTAGGGAGCATTTTTTTCCGGTTTCTGCGGATTGAACTCAACGCCGACATTAAAGTTCCGGTCGAAGACCCTGCCGTAATACACCGCGCCTTTGTAGGAGCGGATTGCCCCGTAAATACGGAATGTTTTATCCAGGTCGCGTCCCCGGACCCGTATATGCGAACTCAGATCGAGGTATCCTTCGACAAACCTGAGAATGCGGCCACGCTTGCTTGCAAGGTCCCAGAAATACATTGCATTGCGATTGCCGGGTTTGAGATCCATCTCCCAGGTAACATACGGAAACGGATCGAAATCCCAGCTCATTTCCTTGAACGGAAGCAACGGAAAGGTGAACTCAAGATCCCGCAGAATCCATGTTCCGGTTATTTTCAGACGATCGAGCGGTCCGGATAGAGTGAAATAACGGAACGGGCCGCGTCCCTGAAATTCGATATCGCCCCGTTCCCGCATCGCCATGAATCCCGGAAGATGCAGATCGACCCCCTTTTTCGGTGTTTCAACCTGGAAGGCACCGAGGTTGAGCGGACCGATCATGAGCGGTTCATAGCCATCGGGCAGTGTATGAGTCGAGAAGATGCGTATCGGTTTCCGTTTGATGGTGCCGTTCATATCGGTATGGACCGTCGCGTTGCTGTCAATTGACATGTGAAAGGTAAAGTTTTTCACGTCGTCGAGAACGAACGGCCGGACGGTGAGTACACCGCGAGGGAGTGTTATATCTCCCCGGGTGAAGGTCCAGTTGCCTCCGGTAACGAAGAAGCCCATATCCACGTTCGCCTGCCCGTGACCACCGATGGGAGACGGGGCGTTTTTTTCAATGGTAGCCAAAAGATCGCCCTTGAGTCTGACTTCTCCGAAGAGGGTATCGTCGTCACCGGCGGTTTTGCCGAGCAGTCCCCATGGAAGCGAACCGCGTGCAGTACCTTCGGTCCGATTGCCGTCTCTGAATTGCAAACGTGCGATGGAAATCCCTTTCGGGGTAATGGTACCGGTACATTTGATTGAATCGAGACGTATCGTATCGATCTGCAGGGTCGGAGTGGTGAGATTGAATTCCAGTGGAAATCCGGAACCGGTACTGTGTATCTCACCCGATACGCGGGTGCTGATGGTTATATCGTCCGGCAAGCGTTCATCCGCGATCATCTGCGGAGTAAGACCGGTAAAATCGGCGTTGCATCGGAAGGTACCGTCGGCATAGGTAAGCGTATCTATGGAAAGCAGTTTGAAGTTGTTGCGGAACACACCGGCAGGGAGGACCGTTACCGCACTGCCGTGGCTTTCTACATCGATAGCAGTGAAAAAACCGGTCAGGTTATCCATACCTGCATTTCGCAATGTAAGACCGGATCGGGTAACAAGAGCATCGAACGGCCCTGCCACGGTGGTGCTTCCCTGCAGAATACCACTGACCGCTCCACTTGTTTTCACCTGGATCAGCTCAAGCAGATCTGCAAGTGAAAGGAAGTAATCGATTTCCGCCTGAATAACCGGGGGCTCAACGGTATGGAATATCCGGGCCTTTCCTCTGATCGCGCCGTTATAGGCGGAGAGGTAATCGATGTACATGCACGAGTCGATCAGTCGTCCCTTGCCCGAAAAGGAGATCGGGGTTTTCAGGTATTCGGCGTATTCGGTGGTGAGATTCCAGATCAGTGCACCGGTGTCCTGCGGAGAGCGGTCGATATCGGCATTGAGTGTGCCGCTGAAGTCTTCCGCAGCGACACGCACCTTCGCGGAGGCGGTGAAACCGCCGATCCAGCCGGAGGCTTCCGCTTTCAAATGAATCGAATCGATTGTCGGCATACCATGCATTCGCTTGAGCTGTTCTTTTATTGGCCCGG
>JAFGHA010000096.1 GCA_016930275.1 Chitinispirillaceae bacterium | reverse complement strand
GTTATGCCTTCTTTTTAGGATAACAAAGTAGAACTAGTATTCAATGAAAATTCGTAACTATTCAGGTATTCCGAGTCAATGTTTTCAATTCCGCTCATGGTGATCCCGCCCAGCGGGACGAACCATGAACCCGTTTTCACGTCCGCATTATCCTTCGTCCCGCTGAGCGGGATCAGGATGAGTGAAATTGACAATATAGTATCTGAGTAGTTACTATAACAGATCAATTTATTTGTCCTGATAACCCTGAGAGGAACGAACGTGACATCGACATGCGGTTATTCCTCCGCCGAGGTAGCGCCGCACGCCATTACTGGTAAACCGTCAACCAACTGTTGACGTGATAATGTCACCCGCACAAAAAAAATGTACCGACCCCAAGGGGCGACTGCGGCTCGCACGGCGGTTGTTTAGCGCGCGGAGTGCAGAGGTTTTCGCGCAAAGGAACCTCTGCCCGGGGGTGGTGGCGGCCCACCACTCCTGAGTACTTTGAGAAACGTGCTTCGTTTCTACATTTCTCCAAACTCAATATACACAGGAGCCGGCGCGGCGCATTTATTGATCACAGCGACGCATGACCGTGCGTTCCTACCATTAGTATTGCGGCATTGTCTATTTTTCGGATACCATCATTTTTCACACATCCGCAAAAGGAGCCGCCTTATGGAACGATTTTCCTCCGCCGTTCTGTCCGTTTGTCTGCTCGCCGCAATCGCGGTCGGTCAACCCGTTAACCCGTATTCACTATCCGGAGAACAACTTCTGTACACCGACGATGATATGGACGCGATAGAACAGAAACTGGGACTCAACGGTCCGCAGTTCCCGGACTGGGCGATCGATCAGCCGATCTGGGCACTTAAAATAAAATCGAATTCTTCCCGGTATTTCGGCCAGTGGATCTGTCATCAGGTGTACTTCGAGGGCCGGGTATCCCGAAAAAACATTTTTGGTCGCACCGTTCCCCGGCAACCGCTTGAGCCATTTTCATACAAATGGTGCGATTGCGGGAATCCCGGGGAAAAACCCCTACGGAACGCATCCGCCGGAGAACGGATCAAAGGCCCGCCGGACGCATCCTGGAAATACGAACCGGCATACAGCGGCGAAGGAATCCCCAACATTTACAAAATAGACGGCGATGAACTGCTCGGACTGATTCACAAAGAGCGTGTCTACACGAAAGAAACGGTGGACGGCGTTCGGATTGACCGGTACTATGCGATCGGTATCGCGTATTCCACCGACATCGGCATGACGTGGGAGTACTGCGGTGACATTATACTTCCGGCATACGATTCACTGGGTGATTTCAACATCAATGCGGGCGACTGCGGCATACTGACGGTGCAGAACTGTATTTTCTGCAGCAATATCGGCGGGATTCCCTGTATCGTTAAAAACGATTCGCTCTATATCTACTTCAATGAATCGGCATCCAATACCAACTGGCCCTACCCCTCGGCTGCGGCGGCATGTCTGGATACGGTAATCAGTCATGCCCGACAACACCAGGCATTTCCCGGTGACTGGCGCAAATTATCAGCCGATCTTTCCTTTTCAAACGATCCGCTCACCGGAGCGGGAGCACGACTGCCGGGAATACAATTGTATCCGACCCCCAATAGCGGCCAGGCGGATCTCCATTCCGACGCGACCTTCTGTACCGCAACCGGTCGGTATCTCCTGACCGTCAACGAAACGACGTTTTCGACGCATATCATCACTTCGCTCAAGCTTTACTCCTCTGCCGACGGAATCACCTGGACATTCGAAGAATTCGTGGCCGGACCTGACTCCACCAGTCAACCGTACTACTCATCCATCGTTTCGGAATACGACGGATCTGCCGACGACGATCATTTCGTCGGTAAACAGTTCGACATTCTCTATGTGAAACGGCGGAACCGCAACGATATGGTCACCGATCTTTACTACCGGCATGTCGATGCCGTGGGAAGCGAATGAACGCCGGAACCGTTCGTCGACCGGGTGAGGTAAATGGTCCGTGAACCGGGGAGGTTGAAGTACTGCTGATGATAAATTTCTCGTTGTATCCTGCCGAAGCGGAATTAATTGCGGCTTTTTTTTTCGATGCCGTCCCCGACTTCTGATAAAAACCGGACGATAAACGGACCGCGGATGAAGTATACGGTCCGGCTGATTTCAGATCGGGAACCGCCCCCTTCCAGATTCTCCTTAACACCGACAGTTCAACATCTTATAATAGGAACATGACGACCCGACCGACTCAAGGGCACACCGCCGCAGACGGAGTGCCGGCTTTTTTTATTGCCCGTCTGCTCGAACCCGGCGCGAAGATCCACCTCGGGTATGAAACCTTCACGATGGAGTCGCTGATCGGTTCCGGTGGACTGGGTGTCATCATCAAGGCTCGACGGACCAACGGTGACACGGTGGCCCTCAAATTTCTCTACGATAACGGCGATATTGAGTCGCGTATCATGCGGGAACGTTTCATCAACGAGATACGAACCACGAAAATGGTCAGTGAAATTTCGGAACGATGCGTCAAAGTATATGAATGCGGCGTATATGAGACGGGAAACGGCCCCGGCATGCCGTTTTACAGTATGGAATACGTTCAGGGGCTCAGCCTCGAAGATCTCATATTTCTCCGTCAACGTCCCTTTGAAATCCGTGAAATCTGCGCGCTGATGTGGCTCATCGCCGATGCGATCAACGATATCCACTGCCGTAATATCGTCCATCGTGACATCAAACCGTCGAATATTCTTTTCGATGAAAACCGGGCGGTCCTCAAAGTCACCGATTTCGGTATCTCGAAGGATCTCAAAGCGGCGCTCAACGTCACTACCCACAGTAAAACCGAAGACATGTTCGTTCTCGGAACCGTTCACTATCTGTCACGATATTCATTCGAAAAAATTCCGATCGACGAGAGCGATGTGGTTGAAAACAAACTCGGGGAATATGTTCACGCCCGGACGGGGGTGCCGCTCTTCAGAAACTTCGACGGTACCTTCGATATGACGTACAAAGGCAAGAAAATCGATCTCAGCGTACTTTCTTCAACGATCCTTTTCGAGATCATCACCCGTCACAACCCGTTCAAAAACTCCCCCCTTACCGGTGCGATCAACGATATTATTTCCGGAAAAAAGCTCAATCTCAGACAGTTCTGCAAGGACTTCCCCACGCAGGTGGACAGTCAGATCATACGCTCCTCGGATATACTTTCCCGCTTTTCGGCAATGATCCATAAAGGAACGCATCCGGAAATGGAACAGACGTATTCAAGCGCCGAGCAGATCCGCGATGAGATTGAAACAATCGGCAGGCATGCCGTCGGGAAGAAATTCGGCGCCAGAATGATCACCTCGATCATGAAGGATTTTTTCGGAGTGACGTTGGGTGAAGATTTCCTCCTTACGCTTTCGAATCTCGAGAATACCTTCCGCAACGGTACCCTCGGTGAAGATCCCGACAACCTGCAGCGCATCCTGCTGCTTTACAAACTCAGGCGTTCCGATCGTCTCATGGAATTCATCAACACCCTGCTCCAGCGTGCGGGACATATCGCCGATGCGAAAAAAACGGAAGAACGGGAACGCCGCTTTCTGTCGAAACTGTTCGGGAAACTCTATCAGTTCAGTATCGATAAACGGCACCTGACCGTATCGGAGGCGTTACGGTGAACTCCGGTACCGCAGCTACTTCGATTACACGCCACACCTCCGACGCGGATGAAATCCGTGCCCTGCTTGAGGCTCATCATCTTCCGATACGTTCGATGCAGCCACATGCGCGCGGTATGATCACCGCGGTACAACCGCTTTCCATGGGATCGACCGAAATATGCACCGATTCGATTCTCGTGGAACGGATTCTCTATCCGACCCGCGATATCCTGACACGTGAAACCGAAACCCTCACACTGAAAAAAGCGGCCTTCAGTGACTTCGAACCGTCATTGACACCGATACCGAAGTATTGTTTCGTCTCTCCCGACACCCCCGCCTGTGTACTGGTGCACTCGGTTCCGCGATGCACTCTCGAAGCAGTGTTGAACTGGTGCGAACAACAGTATCCGCATCCGTATCCCTGCGATCATCTGCGCTATTACACCGACTGGTTACGAACAGCGGTCAAACGTCTGCGAGACTTCGCACCCGAAGGAAGATTCCGACTGCCGAAAAAAATTCTCCACCTGCCGAAGGCATTTATACTTCCGCCACCTCATATTGCGCGGAAACAACGGGAACGCTTCGCCGCATTTCTGCTGCATACCGTCCTGCAGCACCACGGGAAAAGTGTTTTTCATGATTGCATCACCGAAAAAACGGTGTTTTTCACCGGCCCTTATCAACCGCTCTTTCTGGCGAATTATGCGGGAGTGCCGTCCGCAGTACTCGAAGAACATCTGCCGCCTGAGCTTCTTGAAGATTCGGCGAAAGAGAGGTTCGGGCCCCAGTTCCGCGATACCTATTCGCTGGCGCTTTTCTGTTACCGGATTCTCACCGGAGAACATCATGATGGCCGTTTATTTCTGCTGCAGTCTCCCCGACCGACCATCGATATTCTTCGAGAAATAGCTCAAGTCAACGAACTGTCATTGAGTTTCCGGAGCGTTTCCAGGGCAAAACACACCATGATTTCACTTTTTGCTACGGTACGCGATATCTTCGGAACGATGTCCCGGATGTTTTCACCGGATACGTTTCCGGCATGGCGGAAACTCAACAGAGCCACCGGCTGTCTGTGGCGGCAGATGCCGCTGTTCGGGACATTCTGTGACATCTACTCACCCACGATGATCGCGCAGGCATTGCGTTACGTACTCGATCGCCACTGGGTAGCCGTTTACCACGCGCCGAAAGGTGCTTCACATCAGTCAACGGTTCACGGCCCGGACCTCGCACTGCTGCTGTCGGTATTCAGGGTTCGTCATACCGTCACCTATCCGCAGATCGCCGAAGCGTTTACCGCCCTCTCAAAACAAAACGACGAGAAACGAAGCGCATTCGGGTACGTTATGGATCTGCCTTCTTCTCCGGCAGGGTGGTTCAAACCGATCTTCCGGCCGAAGTTCCTTCTTCCCGGGAGTATCGCGGCAGTGATTCTTCTTCTGTCGCTTTTTTTCGTTTACAGCATCAACCGGAAATCTCCCGAAGATACGGTACCACCTGCAGCCGTCACCGCCAATGTCCAGCAGTCGCAGGATCGACGGAACACTCCCTCTTCACCGGCGATTGCACCTGAAGCACCTTCCGCGGAAAACACCGGATCATCCCGGATCACGCCGACGGTGGAACCATCTGTTGCAACGGTACCTTCCGTACAAACGGCGGAAAGTATTCCGGCTTCGCGTCAGTCGACCCCGAAAGATACCGTGAAAGCCGTTCGTCCGTCGTCACGTCCGTCGTCACGTCCGCGGAAAGTCGCCGGGAAACCCGCGTCGCCCCCGCCTCCGGGTATTCTCAATCCGGCACTCGGTTTCAAAGATGTCTTCGTGGTGATCGGTGTCAGGGATTCATGCAATCCGGGCGAACTCGCCTTCGCAACCGGCGGAAAGACTATTCCACTCGGCAAGACAACGCCGCCGCGATTAAAATTGTATATGGTGCGTCGAACGACACGGGGATTCAGTGCCATACGCGAAATATGGCTCTGCCGTGCGAAACAGTGTGACCAGACCTTATACTATCGCGGATCCCCGAACGGCGGATCAGGCAGAGCGGTCTATACCAGAATCGGAGACGCGATAAGCGGAAACCGCAGTGAACTCGAACGGTTCGTACAGTTGCGATTGTCGTTGATTAAGAAGTAGGAAGTTGAATGTTTCAAGTTTAAAAGAAAGCCTTTTTCGTAACTGTTCAGGTACTCCCAATCAATTTTTATATATTCCGGAACACCTGAGGAATTACGCCATTTCTTTCAACGTTCCACCTGCCGGTTTCAACTTGATTCTACTTCCACTCATGTTTCGGGTACCGTCGGCAAAGGGTCTTTCTGATGCCGGGATAATGTTCCTTCCAGAATCTTCCCAGATCATCGGTTATCTGCACCGGACGATTGTTCGGCGCGAGAACCTCGATGAGTACCGGCACCTTCCCTCCGGCAATCTTCGGTGTTTCGGTACAACCGTAGAGTTCCTGTATTTTCGCCCGGCCGCGCGGAGGTGCTCCCGGTTTGTAAAGAAGCCGCATTTTTCTGCCGCCCGGCAGCACTAAAGCATCCGGTGTCATCCGTTCGATATAGGTGCGATCCGCCGGGGAGAGCATTCCCTGAACTACGGGAAGAACCGGTTTTTTGCGAACCGCCTCGTATTGCCGTTCACCGCGGCACAGAAGAGCAACGATGTTCTTGCGTTCATTTTCGTTGAAAGAGGGCAGCGCCCGGTCGGGAAACCGCTCCGCGAGCCAGCCGATCCGCCCCAGCCATTCCTCCACCGTGGAATTCCACGTATCAATCGTCAGTTTTTTTGAAATGATCGTCTCGGCAAGCAGTGCCGCCGCCGCTTCCGGGTCTACTCCCTCCGCGGCCATCTCGTCGGTTATCACCACACCGAGACAGACGATCCTGGTCCGGGATACCACCGCCGCGGTTGACTGATCCCATTCAACCGATGCAATGATTTCCCACGCATCGGGAAAGTCCTCGTGAAGCCACGATTCCCGTATTTCCGCGGCGAGTGAGAGCACCGTTTTCCGTTCCGAACGGGCGTTCTTTATTTCCCGTATATCGGTAGCGACAAACAGCGGCGCCTTGCGGACGATACTGCCTTTATCAAGTTCGCCTCCCCGGTTGTCACGCATACGGCAGAGCGCTGTTCCTTTATCGCGCCTGGCACAAAGGTGATCCGGGTAGGCCGCGAGAAGTGCCCGGCAAAGTACTTCCTCCGGTGCATTCGGACCGTCATCCGGACCCATTCCCGCACGTCTGCAGCACTGCAGGAAGAGTGCCTGTGTGCGATAGATCGACCGTGCAGCGGAAAGGTTCACCGCATAACGGGTGGCCAGCACTCGATCGAATCCGCTTTTCCTGATTTTCTCGAGGAGACAGTACTGTGTATAGAGATCGGAAACCATATCGACCCGCAGTGCTTCCTCCGGAGCATCGATTCTGCCTGAAAATGCCGGACGCTCCGAGAGTACGGCCGCTGAAAATGCCGCCAGTGGTGCCGCTCCCCGATTTCCCGCCTCAAGAAGCAGCGTCCCCAGCCGCGGATGCATCGGAAAACTGCACAGATCCTTTCCCCGCTGTGTCAGTTGCCCTTCAGGAGTAAACGCGCCGAGAAGTCGCAGTAGCTGATCCGCGCTCCGGAGCGCTGCAGGTTCAGGAGCATCGAACCAGGCAACGGTATCCGGTGACTCGAAACCGAGTACATGCAGTTGCAGCAGTGTTTCAGCCAGATCAACGCGGGAGATTTCGGGTGGAGTGTGCTCCGCCCGGGAGGTGTGTTGCACCGCACTCCAGAGCCGGATGCAGATGCCGGCAGCTTCACGTCCGGCCCGCCCCGCACGCTGATCGGCGGCATCACGGCTGATCGGTTCAACAAACAGCGTATTGAATCCCCGCCCCGCATCGTATCGCGAGACCCTGGCCAATCCGCTGTCCACAACGTGCCGTACTCCGGGAATCGTCAGCGATGTCTCGGCGATATTGGTCGCCACGATCACCTTCCGGTGCGGCAGTCGCTCCATAACCTCCTGCTGTCTGGCCGAAGGCAGGTCGCCATAGAGCGGCAGCACCGTTATCGGTTCTCCCCGTACCGTGGTTTGAATCGTCTCAACCGTCCGACGTATCTCGTAGGCCCCCGGCATGAACACCAGAATATCCCCCGCTGCTCCCTGTGTCACCAGTCGACGTACCGCATCCGCCGCCGTATTCCACGGGGGAGTATTTTTCGAGGCGGCGGTATACCTCATGTCAATAGGATATCTACGACCCGGACAGTCGATCACCGTCGCATTACCCAGATATGCGGCAACCGGTCCGGTGTTGATAGTTGCCGACATGACAATCAGACGGAGGTCGGACCGGTGGTTTGCCGCAAGATCCATCGCCATAGCCAACCCGATATCCGTCGCGAGATTCCGCTCATGAAATTCATCGAATACAATCGCCGAAACGCCATCGAGTATCCGGTTCGAAAGCAGCATCCGGGGAAGGATGCCCTCGGTGATAAAACATGCACGGGTTGCTTTGGAAACGGCGTTTTCAAAACGGGTCTGAAACCCGATCTCCCCTCCAAGTTCACTGCCCCGTTCACGGGCAACCCGGGTTGCCAGCATTCTGGCGGCAAGCCGACGGGGCTGCAGCAGAAGAATACGTCCCGAAAACAGCCCGGAATCGAGAAGCATCTGCGGAATCTGTGTCGATTTTCCCGAACCGGTCGGTGCGGTGATGACAAGGTGCCTTCCATTTGTAATCGAAGATATGATTTCTTCACGGAATGCAAGTATCGGCAGTGTATCCATCAATTCAAATTGTTTAATGTCCGACTGTATGTTTCTCTCTTTTTTTGGATTCTGAATTCTGAGTACCCCTATCGTAAAAATATTTCATCGTATTTTCACCGTTAAGATACTTCTTTTCACACCTGTTGCGAATCCGGCAGACCGAGGATCCGGCAGAAATATCTCCGCCGCAACCCGTACTATTACAGACACTTATAAAAAGATACGATAGAATTTAAAATGAGCTATATTATTAACAGCAGTTAAACCATTTCATTGGGAGAACATTATACTTTTAAGCTCAGCAAAGGGGAGACCGATGTATAAACCTGCAGCGCGTACCATCACGTTTTTATCATTCCTTTTATTTATTACCGGAAGCTCTTTTTCAGCGGTTGAATCACCGTTCGAGGTTGGAACATGGGCGAATTTCTGCCAGGGTGCGGTCTCACACACCTTCGACGACAATACCGCCGGTCAGACGGGTACCGCTCAGCCGATGTTCGACGCGAAAGGGTTCCACATGACCCTTTTTACGGTCACCGGTTCGATGAATCCCAACTGGGCCAAGATGAAAACCGCCTTCGCAAAGGGTCATGAAATCGCCAGTCACAGCGTAACTCATGCTCAGACCATGCCGGATGCGGAGTGTCCCACCTCCCAGGCTACCATCAGACAGCAGGTACCCGGTGAACCGTGCATAACAATTGCCTATCCCAATTGCAACGTCCCGAATCCGCAGAATGAACTGAAGCGATGTTACATCGCCGGTCGAATCTGTAACGGTCAGATCGAAAAGAAAACCCCTTCGGATTTCTACCGGATCGGTGCCATTATGGGCGGAAGTGCCGGTACCAATAGCGCCTCCGGATTCAACAGTAAAGCGAATGAAGCCGCATCTTCAGGCGGATGGCTGGTATGGTGTCATCACGGGGTCGGCAATGACGGCCACGGGTATTCAAACACCGCAACCGATGCACTACAGGGAAATATCGACTTTCTCGACCAGAACCGTAACAAAATATGGACTGAAACCTTCGGTAACGTTGCCCGTTATATCAAGGAGCGCGATGCGGTTTCACTCACCGTGAAATCATCCGATAACCAGAGCATCACGGTTTCAGTTACCGATAATCTTCCCGACTCGATTTACAACTATCCTCTGACCTTCCGTCGTCCGCTTCCCGATGGCTGGACCAAGGCGGTTGTTACCCAGAATGCCACACCGGTCGAGGATACGATTGTCACCGTCAACGGAAAACAGTATGTCATGTTCCAGGCAGTACCCGACAGTGGCGATGTTCTCCTCTCATCGGGGGCAACGTCGGCCGGAAAGCGATATGGAAATAATTCCGCCGGCACTCCTGTCCGGATAGCTCTTTCCGGAAACGTGCTCACCATTGCGGGAATACCCGCTTCAAGTGGCCCTGTAGCCGTATGCCTTTTCAATCTCAACGGTGCGATGCTTGCGGAATATCAACTGAGCGGAAAAACACCGCAAAACAGGTTTCCGCTTGACGATATTACCGCATCGGCATGTATTGTCCGGATAACTGCCGGCGGTATCTCCTACAGTCAAAGGATCGTCACCGGATCATCCGACTGAGAATTGTATCAGTTGCGAAGGATGCGCTGCAGTTATCCCTCACTGTTAGTCCGGTCCGGGAGTAGTATCCGGAGGCTGGGGGCCCGTATCAAGATAGTTTTCCGATAATCTCAAATCGGTAGGGCTGCCGGAGGATACTTCTCCCGGACCGGACGGCTATGGAAACCAAGACATTTTATTAATACAGGCACATTCATTTCAATGACATGTTTCAGTGCTGTCATCCCGGCGGTGGTTGGAAATTCCCTGTCGGACCAGGGCCGGGATCAATTACAATAGCAGAGAAATGTCATAATGTACTTATCTCCGGGTCGGCGGCTTGCGCCGCTGTTTCGCGGTCGCTGGAGTGACGATGTGCCTTCTGTTTTTAAGGGTCAATAATTGCTGCAATAATAACAAAAAACCACCCGGTGAACATTGCACGGGGTGGTTTGATTTATTCGAAATAAACGACCGACTCAGAAGCAGCTAAACACTTCCCATCACCTGCCTTCAGGGATTGAAAAGAATACACCGCTTGCACGATTCTCCGGATTCAGCAGTACTGAATGTTGACCCTGAAAAGTGACTCGTCCGGCCGTTCCGGTCATCTTCTGTCCAAGTGCATTGTAAAAGGTGGCCGGAGTATAACTGTTGAGCGGCCTGAGGATCGCTTCGGGTCTTTCGGAACCGAATCCGGCGGCGACATCCGTGATGTCGGTACCTATTGTCACGACGACATCCGCCTGTCCTCCGGGAGATTGATACGCCTCGACATTGAACGATACTTCGTAGAAGGTTCCTATCGACAGACCCGCGTCCTGCCACGCCTTGAAGTGGTTGGCGCAGGTGATGGTCCCGCTGGTACGTTTCTCTTTCCTTACGCTCCAGTACTGCTGAAATGTCGTATTGCCTTTAATGGAAGCGCCGGTTCGCGAATTCGAATGAACGGTATACTCCCCGCCGTCACTCTGGAAAGTCTTCCTCACCGTTTTGTCGTTCGGCGGTTTCCATGAACCCCAGCTCTCGATGATGTAGTATTCCACAAGAGGATTCTCGAACCAGCCGTAGATACTCAGATAGGAATTACCCTGCGGCTTGTAATCGGCTTCATAGACAATGATTTCGTCTCGTGATCCCGGTCGTACTCCTTTGCGGAACAGGATATTGTTGACCTGACCCCACTGGCAACTGAAGTTGCATCCCTCTTTGAGGGTCATGGTTCCGCTTCCGCCGTCCTTCCAGTACTCTACATGATAGTCGCCCTGTGTACCGGATGCGTTATTGCTGATGACATCCCCGACATTATATTGCGATCCCCATTGCGCACACACCGGGATAAAAAGGAAAACCAGCAGAAATGCGGTAATGCGTTTGAAATACATATATACCCCCCTTGTCTGAAGTAAACTGTCAGAGCCACCTGCTCTGTTCCCACTTAAAAATGCGGTTTAAACATTGCTTTGCGCGGGCGGTTGCTGCTGCTTAACCGAATAAACTCCCGATAGAAAACGATTCCGTCAAAACGGAAATTCAGGCAACCGACCGTTAATAATATAATGAGATTGTAAGGAATGTGCTCAAATTAAAAGCAAGCTTCTGTATACATTCTCCTCCCCCTTTATCGGAAGGATAGTGCAATAACTGTTGGTAGTGGGATATTGTTTGACAGATTATGTTTTTAACAGGATACAGGAACGTTCAATTGAACGTCCTTACGCGTAATAATCGTTTTCGCCTTCAGTCTACGGTTTCTCAACGGAAACCAGCCCCCCCTCCTTCCGCTGATTCACGTAACACAACCTTACCCAGGCCGCAGAACGGCAGGTGCGTTCGAAACGGATTTCATCGAGGGTTCCGTTGAAATACAGAGTCGGTCCGTAGGGAATATTTTTCGTATCGTACCGGCAGCAGCCGATCTTCTCTGACACATTACCATATACCCCTACGCATTCAGCATTCTCGTCTTCAAGAACACCGTTGACGTAGAGCCGGCTGCCGGAACCTTCATCCCATACCCATACCAAATGATACCAGACACCGGCGGTAAAAGGCGTGGTTGTGCTTGATAGATACATACCGGTATCGGCATATTCCATTTTGGTGATGAGCGTACCGTACACATTCGTATCGAGGCCGGTGTAATAATCGGTACTACGCAGACTCACGCTGTAATCAATTGAATCGGAGACGTATTTACCCCATATTCCCTGGGTCGGTGATGACTGGGCATTGAAGGTCTTTCGCGGACGGAGCCAGACAGAGAAGGAACACTTCGGGCGGTCGGGCAGGTCGCTGATACTGAAAAACTGTGAACTTCCGTTGAATGACCGCGCATTTCCGATAATACCGTCGGCAACGTTTATCGAACCGCTGTCGATACCATCAAAACCGTTTACCGTCATATCTTCCAGCGTCCCATCCAGATGATATCCGGCGATCATCCCGTCGGCAGTATCGAATACCGTATAATTACCATCGATGGCGACCCCGGAAGTCTTTCCCCAGAGCATCTGGAAATATTGCGTGGAATCATCACCACGAATGGTATCGATTCCAACCCAGATCAGGGCACTGCCGCCGGCGCTGTCCCAGCTTTCAATCGTGAAGGGAAGCGGAGTACTGTCCGGTTTCATGAAACGGATATCATCACCCTCTCGGGAAGCTTCACTGAACGGAAAATTATCTTCTGTCAGACGAATGAGTACGGGAAATCCGTAGACATCATCGGAGATGCCGGCACCTTCAGAGGAAGTATTCAACAATACTCTGGTACTGAATACCGGATCCGGTACCGCAACCGTAACCGTATCGCTGCTTTGGGCGGAAACACTGTCGAATTCAACCGGTTCCCAATCGGTATCTTCCGCAACGATACTCAGATGAAAGTCACCTTCAGGAAGATTGTCCAGTCTGAAGTCTCCCTCCCGATCCACCGGTACCAGTCGATCAAGACCATACACTACGCAGTACCGTTGAATCGTTGAATCGGAAATACGGCCGGCATCGCCCTCTACCACGGCATACCGCTGCAGGGTATCCGCCATTTCAATCGTACCGCTGCCGGTATCCGGGACGGTTAAAAGCAGCAAAACCGCCTGAGTGGTTTCATCGTTCACTTCAATCGAATAATCGCCTGCCGCGATGGTATCGATTCTGAAACATCCCTCATCGTCGGTAACGAGTGTCCTGATATATTGTTCACGTATTTCCGTTGAATCATTCCCGAGCGGCGAAGTATAATCAGCCGGGCAGATAACAACGGCAGCACCGGCTGCCGGCCCGCCTTCAGAATTATAAATAGCCGCACTGACCCGTGCATTTCCCGTATCGGTCGTTCCTCCTGCCGTGGGTGCGATGCTGCAACGGGTAAGAAGCGCTGCAACGATACCGAGAATCGCACAATTCACCATCTTCATTGTGCCCCTCCCTTCCCCGTCTCCGACCTGATATCCTCACTTACCGGAAACAGACCGATATTCAGCTGATATATTTTGCTTCCGGCGATATCTCGGTTGACGATGATCTTGACCCGGTCTTTAAACGCCTCGATTTCAGCGGCGAGAACATCGAATGCCTCCGGGGAAATCCCCATGGTTATTCCGGAAATATGCCGCTCTTCGCGATCGACCAAATCAATTGCCGTTTTCTGAAGATCAAGCATTGCCCTGGTAAATGATCTGATCGCCAGTGAGGTAACGGAACCGTCAACGACAATTGCTTTCTCGGTCTGCCGGAATCCCCCCTGCTCGGTCCGTTCAACCAGTTTAAGCCGCTGCAGCAGAGCGACCGCAGCCTTTACCTCGGAGGGCCGGATCGGTGGTTTGAGGATACCCGCAATTTTTTTGAAATCATCCTTGAAATTATTCAGGGTAATGAGTTCCCTTATGACGGGGGTATACCATTTTGCGAAATAATCGTATTGATCGGCGCCGATAACGGCCTCTTTCACGATTCCGGCCATCTGCCTGAGAACCGCATAGTGCTCCTGCTTCTCACCGGATGTTTTCGCCTGATTGAACAATACCAGATTTCTGAAATACCGTGCCTCACGGATTGACAGGTCGAGTGCGCCACAGAACCGTTCAATCATTTGCGTGGTGAGGTTCCGTTTGCCGTCAATGACGTGTTTAAGGAATGATGGGGAGTTAATACCTATTTTCTGTGAAAAATAGCGGTAGGAGAAATAGCTGGAATTCGCTTTTTTATACTCGTAAAAGGCTGCCAGAAATTTTCGGTAATCGATGAATTCATAGATTGGCTGCATAATTTATATAATATACCAAATAATATATCAAAAAACGGTAAAGACGGGAACAGAAGTGGACCGCAATCCGGAACAAAGGGGGAACGATGTGGAACCACAGATGTTTTCCTGATATAAATTAACGACTTACATCCAACAAGAACAGTATTTTCTGCGGATAGACCTGCCGGAAAGTGGTTACTCCCGCACGTCTGCAGTCCATTGGAAACACCTTTTACAGCATTGAAAAAGGGTTGAATAGTAAACATAAAGCAGATAGCTCATCGGGATACAATTCATTACGGAGCAATTGCAATTCCAAGATACGCAGCCATTTTCCGTTCCAGACGAATTGATAGGGCTTTCACATTCCGGTCAATTTTTCTATCAGTTTTTTCCTGTATTATCTGCTCTTTCACCGCCTGAGGAAGCAGTGAGAAATCCGCCGGTGTATCTTCCATGCCCCAGACGGATCTTTTTTCATGCAATCTGGCATGAAATACAACCACCCCTCCTTTTATATCCAGCAGCAGAAAATCTGCAATTGTAAACAGGTCCTTCTTTTTCTCGTGTCCCGTCCCCGTCATCGTTTTCACGAACCCCGGCGTTCCGGGATTGTTCCCGGTCTCCAGATGATATTTCCGTGCGAGGAACGCATAGTCCATCCGATGATTTTTCGCCGTAACCTCCCGTATCATTTCTGAGGGCGTAAGGATACTCACATCAGCCTTGCTTTTAATCAATTCAACAAGCGGCTTCTGAACCCGTTTGAACTCATCCGGATCAGCGTTTCCGGATAACGGTGCGGTGAGGCAGGCGACTTTTGCTCCATCACGAGTCGACTGCGGTATTCCCTTCCGGAGTTTTTCCCGCGGCACCGGTTGTTTTCGTTTCCTCTGCCGGTTTCCCCAAATACGCCGGCAGGTCCAGTCCCGCCATTTTGAAGAGTTCCTGAAGCGGCGGCACACTTCCCATCATACCGGATAGAAAATTCGCGGTAGCCGGTTTCCCGTCTTTCCCCCCCATTGAGTCCCACACGATCACCTTGTCGATCTTGATATTCCTGATCGCTTCCACCTGTGTCTTGACGATATCCGGCAGTTTGTCGACGATCATCATCATCGCTGCTTCAGACGGTCTGCCTGCCGTCGCCGCAACGATTTTACCGAAACCGTCAGCCTGTTTGGAAAGTATCTCCTGTATACCACGTGCCTGAGCTTCCATTTTATAATAAATTCCGTCCGCCTCACCCTTTGCCTCCCGACGTTTCTTTTCAGCGACCGCTTCGGCATCGATTTCCACCTTCCGTTTTTCTATCTCGGCCCTGACGATGATATCCGCCTCCTGCGTTGCTTTCTCCCGTGTGGCACGGGCGATTTCCGCCTCCTGCTCAGCACGGTAGGATTCCTCCAGTGCTTTGGCGGACTGAACCTTCTCCGCTGCCACGGCACGTTTGGTCGCCTCGGCTTCCCGTTCCCGCCGGTTCGCGTCCGAGTTCGCAACCATGATTTTAGCTTCATTCTCACCCTCAACGGCTTTCGCATTCGCATCGGCCACCTGAATACGTTGTTCCTGCTGTGCCCGGGACTCACCGATTGCTCCGTCACGATCTTTTTCGGCCACATCCTTCTTTGCGGTGTTGATCGCCTCGGAAGCAGCTTTCTTTCCTAGAGATTCAATATAACCCGACTCGTCACGGATATCAGTGACATTGACGTTGATGAGACGCAGACCGATTTTTTCGAGTTCACCCTCGACATTTTTCGAGATATTGTCAAGGAACTTGTCACGGTCGGCATTGATATCCTCGATGTCCATCGTGGCAACGCACAGACGAAGCTGTCCGAATATGATCTCCTTGGCGATGGTTTCGATCTCTTTCGTTTCGAGACCGAGCAGACGTTCCGCCGCGGCGACCATCACTTCGGGGCGCGTCGAAATACCGACGGTGAAATTCGACGGTACATCGACACGGATATTCTGCTTGCTCAAGGCATTCTGCAGGGGTACATCGATCTGAATCGGCCGGAGTGAGAGATATTCATAGCTTTGTATGACCGGCCAGATAAAAGCGGCGCCACCGTGAATACATTTAGATGAACCTTTTCCGACCTTTCCGTAAATAACGAGAATCTTATCCGACGGACACCGTTTGTAGCGCGAAAGTATCGCGATCGAAAAGACGAACACCACGGCAACCGCAGCACTGATGACGATAAGCCACATTTGTGAAGACTCCATTGACAGCCCCTTTCTTGTTATACCGCACAGCTGTTATCTATTCGTGATATTGACTCAATATAAAACGGCGGAATTTCCGGAAAGAATTCTTCGGCTTGCCCTCATGCGCAAAGAGCGACCATGCGGTCCCCCGTACCGGTATCATTGCAATTTCTCGACCAGAAGTACGTCGCCGCCGATCAGTTCCATAACTTTTATACTCTCACCGGTGACGAGTTCCTCCCCGTCGGTCATCGCCTTGAATTCCACTTTCGCACCACCGACCACCGCCGTCACTTTTCCCGAACCCGAGCGGTTTTTCGGTATGGTAAGGTAGACCGTTCCGGTCGCACCGACGGCGGCCCCGGTGGCGATAGTACCGCTGTGTGCAAGTCGTGATACCAGATAGAATAGAAACGATACGACAAACATCATCACCAGCCCGATCAGGGCGGCAACGAGGATACTCGCGACGGGCGGTGCGGAAGACTTGACCATTGCGATACCCGACCATCCGAACATCATGAAAAAAACGATGAAATTACGAACCGTGAAAAGGTGAAACGCATCGGCAAACGATCCTCCGTCATGCGCCGTATCATGAGAAATGTCCCCATGATCAACCCCTGCATCACCTCCGGCATCCGCTCCACCGTCACTTCCGTCGAGATTCTCCCCGCCCAGTCCGGTAAACGTCATGACGCTCATTATCAGAAACAGCAGGGTCGCGGGAATCGCCAGGAACCAGAACATTTTCTCGAATCCCGATAATGCATTCCACCCGGTTACAACATTCGTCGGCATTTCCGAAGCCGCAAGAATGCCCGAAACCGATAGAAAGAGATAGAGCGGAAAAAGATAAAAACGCCTTAGGGGTGCAGGAAACATCATGACCTCACTTCTGGTTATTTACCGGTGACTTCCGGTGACGACAACAGATGGTTATACCGGAACGGCATGGCCCTACTGCAACGCATATACCTGCAACTTGCAATCGAAGTTCAACAGGAATAGCCGGATACCCGTATCCGATCCATTGATTTCAATCAACAATACAACTCACGGAATAACTGATCCTTCAGCAAAACGGATGACGCATAAATAATCTAAATCAGCACCTCCCGGTGGTGCAACTGTTGCGGGAAAAATCAGGCGGAACCGTACCGTTTCATACCGATCGATAGAATCGGATCGTTATCCGGTCGACCGATCGACGGTCACCTGGCGAACTTAATTTTTCGTAAAGCGATTGCCAGCATTTTGAAGAGGAGCCACCCATGGCTAAACCGGGAGATATTGGTAACCCCATAGTGACGTGCATGATACCGTACCGGCACTTCAACTATTTTCAACCCCAGTTTGGCCGCCCCGAAAATAAGATCAAAGTCACCGAAAGGATCGAAGTCACCGAAGTACGCCCTGTTTCTTTCGATTTTTTTCCAGTTTTCCCGAAGCAGCACTTTTGTTCCGCAAAGCGTGTCTTTAATGCGCTGTCCCAGAATCCACGAGAACGCCAGTGAAAAGAATTTATTTCCGAAAATATTCAACAATTGCATTGAACCTTTATCAAGTGGATACACCAGTCGTGAACCGTTGATAAACTCACCCTGACCGCTGACGATCGCTTCATGGAATTTCGGCAGGTCTTCAGGCGCTACTGTCAGATCGGCATCGAGTATCATCAAGATATCTCCGGTTGCCCGGTTGAACCCTTCCCGTACGGCATCCGCCTTCCCTGTACCTTTCTGGATACAGAATTTCACATCTTTTTCCGCCTGGTATTTGTGCACCACCCGTTCCAGCTCATTTATGGTCGCATCGGTTGAATGACCTTCGACAAACAGTATTTCAGTATGTGAGCCCATCTGCGGTATTCTTTCTACCGCCGCTTCTATGTTGCCGGCCTCATTACGTGCCGGAATAATCACACTCACCGATGCATCACGCAACACGGAAGGGCACCGTCGTGCTACAATGACATTCGAAAGACAGCAGCGATGAAGCCCCGGGATCGAGGCGATGTATGAATTGACTACCGATGCTATCGCGGGCACTTCAACCGGAAGAAGAATACTCTTGGCGGTAACAACGCTGTCGAACCCTTCAAGCCGCAGCAGGTTCACCATATCGCCGGTATCAATCCAATTGAGCCGTACTTTCCATGCGATTTTCGTTCGCATCATTTCGGCGAACTGCAATACGGGTTGCCAGAGAAAGTTGTGGAACACGATAATGAGTCTGGTTTGCGGTGTGACAATCGACCTTAACCTTCCGATAGTCTTCTGAATATCGTCTAAAAAACCTATCGTGTCGACAAGAACGACATATTCAAACGAACCGCGAATCCCCGGCATTTCCGCGTCCATACACGAGAAGAGAAGATGCGGGTATTTCTTCCGGGCCAGGGCGACCATCTTCTCTCCGATATCAATACCAATACCCAGACGAGGCCGCAGGGCGTTCAGCATATCACCGGTTCCACAACCGATCTCGAGCACAGTACTGTCCTCGGGAATATAAAACCGCAGCATGCGGATAACCTCCTGGTGATAATACCGGTTGGCCTGGAACCTGACATCACGGATTGTCGCGATTTTATTGGAGCGTTGCTGGATTTTTGCTTTAACTGAAAGGGTATTTACCGACATAGGCTATTTCTTTTCGATAATGGTTACATTTGTTCCGAACCATAAGTTGCCTTTTTTCCGAACAGTACAGGTAGCTATACTGCCGGCGAACCGCTCAACATCCTGATCGATACAGAGATAATGGCACGGCCGACCCGGATCGGCAAGATTATATACTGCACTGTACAGACAATCCCCCGGTTTCACCATACTGAACTCCGGTTCATCAGCGCGTATTTTCGCCGCCTGGAGATACTGAGAAATCGGCACGGAGCGTGCATCCGCAGCAATATCATCAGGGGAGATAACGATTGATGAACCCCTGGTAATTCTGAAAAACAGCGTCGTGGAATCGACG
This sequence comes from Chitinispirillaceae bacterium, assembly GCA_016930275.1. Taxonomy (GTDB): domain Bacteria; phylum Fibrobacterota; class Chitinivibrionia; order Chitinivibrionales; family Chitinispirillaceae; genus JAFGNB01. Next base: position 53,996 of record JAFGHA010000096.1, on the reverse strand, counting down.
CCGGATTTCATGGTGCGACAGGTATTTTTCGGACAGCTCATTTTAAGAAAGAACGGACCGGTGAGGAGTATGAAGACAAGTACCATTGAGGCACGGAGTTCGAACTTACCGATTGGGATTACCGGTGGCAGCGTATCCCGGAAACAGCCTCCGCGACTTTTCAGACAGGTTATCAGAATTCCGCATCCGACCGCAATCATGAAACAGGTAAAAGGAACCGTGATCGCCAGCGCCCGATGACCGGCGGATTTCAGCACCGGCCACGACAACCAGACACCGGCCGCAACAACCATCAAAAAGAGAAGGCCTTTCATCTCAGGCCGTTTCATTCCGAATATCAAGGGGCTCAGTAATGCAACCATCCATGGAACCATAAATGCCAGCGAACTTACGACAAAACCGAACGGCATGCAGATACCGAAAAAGGTCTTTGCAGCACGGTAGTAAATCTTCGCCAGCGCAAGAAACATCACCTGCGGATGTTCCTTGAATTCACTGAAGGCATACCGGTAAATATGCTTTGAAATTTCACCGTCTGAAAGAGTTCCATCAAAGAGTTCAGGATGTTCAACAGTAATGTATTGCCATTCTTTATCACCTTTTACCAGCCCGTACAGCGTATAGCTCAGATTTCCGTTAAGCATCCATGGCTCCTCCGGTGCAATGGCGTGCGCAATTATACTATTCAGAATAAATGGAACTCCTCCGGCAAATAAACAGAGAACCGCTACTTTAACAACAGTTTTTTTTGCTTTGCCGAAGGTGATACCTCCGAAAAGGGCCATCAGAGGTATGGCGAACAGTGCCCCGGAACGAATAGTAAGCGCCAGACTGAAAATGAACAGACCTGCAATAAAGTGTTTCAGGGACCGCCGGACAACACTCTTCCAGAGAATCGCGCATGACAAATTGGCGAAAATCAGTCCGACGTTCTCCGTCATCGGAGCCGCAATCAGCTGAAACTGGAAATAGGAAAGAAAGAGCGTGCAGAGAAATGCTGCGGAAAATCCGAATGATTCCAGGACTGCTTTTCCGACGCGATACACGGAAACCGCGAACAGGAGACTCACGATGAACATTGTTATCTGGATATTGCCGCCGGTGAATTTCAGGAGCACTGCATAAAAACACGAAGCCAGAGGACGTCGTGCCGCCCATACGTCAATGGAACCATGTTCGATGAGACAGCGTGCCCCGTACAGATAACCCATTGCATCGCTGAAGGGAACCCGACCGCCGATGGTGTAATAGTTGTTTGAAAAATGAAACCAGTAATCAAACAGCATCATGCAGCTTATGAATATCGAAAAATACAGCAGAAAAATATTTTTATATTCCGGATTACCGCGATATGCGGGAAACCGGAGCATACCTGCGACAGAAGAGAATACTTTCGATCGGGTTATGGAAAATGTTTCAACAATAATTACCGCCAGCATCATAAACGGTAAAAATCGCCTGACGGCATGCAATGACAGGTGCGGATACGATAGCACCATTCCTATGGTGAATACAATGCCCGTAACAAGGTAGTTCCGATACTTTTTTATCGGATTCACCTCCCGAAACAATTTGCATTTCTCATAGAGTGAGCGGATTGCCGCCAGGAAACGGGTACTGGGATGATACGATGTTATCTCCTGATAATTCAATTTCTTACCTTGTGATGTATCGGATTTTCTGCAATCGTTTCTGATGATACAATCCTATAATCAACACGTCCACTCTTTTAGCATATCGGATTATCGCGGGTTTCCTTGCATATTATTTTCCCGTGGTATATACATTAGATGAACGTACCCTGATCAAGGTAAATTGAATGTCATTGGAAATACTCCTGAAACACCGGAAAATCTGGGACAAAAAGCCGCTCATTCGCTTTATTTATCAACAGTGGTACCAAGAAATAACTGTTTTACTTACCGGGGGAACTACCATCGAGCTATGCGGTGGAACGGGAAATCTCAAAGAGTTTACACCCGGACTTTTTTCTTCAGATGTGATATACCTTCCATGGATGGATGCCGTCATCAATGCGGAAGTACTCCCATTCAAAGCCGATTCACTGGCAAATATCGTTATGGTCGATGGACTCCACCATATCGGGAAAGTGAATCAATTTTTCAAAGAAGCTTCCAGAGTTCTCAGAAGCGGCGGACGCATCATTCTTCTCGAGCCCTACATCTCACCACTGTCCTGGCCGTTCTATCATTTTCTGCACGAGGAACCGGTTGATTTTCATCGGAACCCGCTCGATCATGAAACGTCAAAAGAGGGGAAACTGCCGTTCGATGCCAACCAGGCGGTGGCAACGATGCTGTTTGAAAAGGATTACGAAAGATTTCAATCCCGGTTCCCGGAATTCGATAAAATCATCCACCGTCATCTGCCCTCGCTTGTTTATCCGCTCAGCGGTGGATTCGGACACCCGCAGATCATTCCTCTGCAGGCTGCGAAATTTTTCTCGGCAATTGAACGCCGTTTTGAATTTCCGGGAAGGTTTCTTGCCTTCAGATTTCTGGTGGTACTTGAAAAGAAGTGATTCCAGCTGTGGTCGTTTACTCATCTGCCAATCAGTGCACTGTTTTCTCCGATACTGCGACTCGCGGGATTTGAACGCTCTATCTTCGATTATTTCAAGCTGCTCGATACCCCGTTGATGCATAATTTTAATCAACGGCAGATTAAAAGTACTTACGGTATCCTTTCGTTCGTTTTCCAAGGCCCGTTCCGGTTCCGGAGAAAAATTCGGACGTGTTTTTACTACTCTCTCCGTAGGGTATTTTTATGCCTGTTATTCATTTTCTTTACCGATCTTACAAGTATCTCACCCGAATTCAATCATGCCCAGGTTTCGTCCGTTTGTAATTTTTAATCATTTTTCCGAATGTTCTGTCCTTTCTCCGCCGTTCCTGAAACGACATATCATAATACGCAGTTTCTTTTCGTATTTTAAGGTAGTTCTGGTATCGCCCGGCATCAATCTCGCCCTGTTCAACGGCGGCGCGAATGGCACACCCCTCTTCATGAGTGTGAGTACAATCTCTGAAGCGGCATTTCGAACCATGTGAATAAATTTCTTCGAATGTTTCCTCAATGCCTGCTGAAACATCAAAATTCCCTATTTCCCTCATTCCCGGAGTATCAATAAAAATGGCGCCGGACGGCAGACAGACAAGCTGCCGTCTGACCGTGGTGTGTTTCCCTCTGCCGTCTTTCTCCCGTACCTCGTTCACCCGGAACAGATTTTCCCCGAGCAACCTGTTGAGCAGCGAAGTTTTACCGACCCCCGAAGGCCCCAGAAGACAATAGGTGGTACCCGCTTCAAGTATATCGGTCAACGGATCGATTCCCCCTTCGGTGAGTGAACTGACAAAAAGACAACGATTGTTCAGTTTTCCTGTTTTTTCCCGTAACTCATCCATTTCCGGAGCATCCAGAAGATCCGTTTTATTGATAAGCACCAACGGCTCGATTCTGCACTCGTTGAGCATGACAAGATACCGATCCAGCCGGTTCCCGCTGAACGAATCCGCTGACTGTACCACCATCCCGCAATCGATGTTCGCGGCGATAGGCTGGAATGCGATATTCTTTCCCGGTTCCTTGCGTTTCAGGAAGGTCTTCCGGGGCAAAACGGTATGAATGATCGCCAATGAATTGTTGTCAATGGTCTGTACGGCCACCCAGTCACCCACGGTCGGAAAATCCGTTTTCTCCTCGGTCGTGAACATCAATTTTCCGGAAAGTTCCGCCGGCATCTCATGGTTCCCGTCCGCAATCAGATAGCTTCCCCTGTTAACCTCGATCACCCTGGCCGGAGAAAAACCGTCGGTTAAAAAGGGAGCACCATTTTTCCGGAACCATTCATCGTAGCCGATAACAGCATGTCTACTTGTCGTCAAATCGTTGTCCTTTTTACCGTCGCGTCCACCGGTTCGTCACGACCGGATATTTTTTTTGTGTGATAAACTAAGCAGTCTGCAATGCGGTCAATAATGTATACCCGTGAATAAAACTTTCTTAAGAAAAGTATGATTAGCATCGTTTATTTTCAAATAATAAACGCCACGTGAAAGCGGAGGCAATTCCAGCCATTCAGCCGATGACGTTCCGGTTACTGCAGCTTGTGCCTGAACCCTTCCTTTGACATCCACCATTTCAATCCTGACGCCGCGGATCAAAGCCCCCCCCTTACCCGAAGATACCAACAGACGATTCCCCTCGAGCTGCAGGGTAAATTGGCCGGAAAACCCGGATGTTTTCTCCCGAAAAGCCCCGTACTTTTCATTCGCACGCACTGTTTCGTTTGCAACAAAAGTCGTAATGGATCGACCGGGAAGAGTGATATCTTCATCGGTTGCCACTTCTTCCTGATGTGACATATTCACCGATTCGGAAGCAGTGGTCAAATAGGGAGTCAACCGGACCGGCGCTGAAGCGCCGGGGAAGGTGAAATGCACGGTGTTATCGTTTTCCTCATAGTTGACCACTACCACTACCAGATCGCCGGTTGCTTCATTTATATAAGCGGAAGGAAGAATACCGTCAACCGTTTCCAGCGGTGCGGCATTGTCCGAGCGGGAGATGCCGATACGTTTCATCCCCGGCCTGATGAAAAAACTGTAGTGACAAAGTGCCCAACCGGTTTTTTCCGGCGTGCATTCCTCTCCCGATACCCGCACGAGCATGTACCGGAGACTGGTACCCCGCCTGCCGAAGGTTTCCCAGTACTGCCATCCGGAAGCGTTCCCGAGCGTTAAATCATGATGAATCACTTTCGCCAGAAACAGACCGTAATCCACCGGTTGAAGGCTGCTCTTTCCGTCAAGGTAGCCGTCACCAAGAAAACTGTACTCGGACTGCCACCACTCAAGGTTCCCATCGGTTTCCAGGATCCGATCACGCATAGTCCGCCTGGTCTCAACGAGCCTCCGATCCGTATCTTCCGTCCAGTAGCCGTGTCCCGCCACATACGGAGCAAGCACTTCACGGTCACCGACATACAACTGACTCCCGGGTTCCCAGAATCTGAGTTGATCACCGGTCGGATCCCCTTCAAATCCATAGATCCGGTCGATTGAACCGCCTTCGGTAATGGTGATTTTCGTGGCAAGTCGATGCGCTTTGAAAATCGTGTCAATGGCGATCACCAGATCCCGTATCTCGTCATTGTTCCACCTGCTCCCTTCCTGGTTTTCGCAGAACCAGTCCCATTGCGGCTCATTTACCGGGCTGATGAAATGGAGCGGCGTATTTCTTCCGGCGTAATACAAAGCGACCTGCGCAAGGAATTCAGCGAAATCATCATAGCAGTCATCTTTGATGTTCGCAGAAGGCACCTCCTGCGTTCTGCACGCAAGACCATTTTTGGTGAAATAGACCGGAGGTGAATTTGAATACCCGAAAACCGCTGCAACGCCGTATTCATATGCTTTATCAACCCAGTACGTTTCGGCTTCCATTTCGCTCCAGTCGTACGATCCGTCTTCCTGCAGCGGACACGGAGCTCGCCGGCTTTCGATGCCGATCCGGCTGCTGCTGCCCTGTTCGCGTGAACCGGCGCCGATTTCGATGCGAAAACTGGAAAGTCCGAGCCCTTTCGGATTTCCCGAGGAATCGACCTCGCGGCTGAAAATCGATTCGGCAAGCCGTTCTTTTCCCTCATCACTCCAGGAATCGGTAATCTCGTTGAGATCGAACGCCGCCGAGGAACCGAAATGGCAGATGGTCTGGTAAACCTCATCCGTTTGGACAGTCAGTTCGATATCCGCTCCCGTGACATTGAGAATCACGGAAAACAGAACGGGAAATGATAATAATTTCATAATGTTCTTCTGTCCACCCGTTGTTAACGTACGGTTGTTCCCTCTTTGGAATGTTTTCACTTCTAAAAAATCAATATATGAAAAATAACCCTGATAATCCTGAAAACAAAAAACGGGCCGTGTAATTCTTAAAGAATTTTCCGTACATAATGGCAGATTGTATGAACACTCTCTTTCATCTTTGGCATCCCGCTTTGAACCTCAGTGTATTGCTCCCCCGCGTACGGTGGAAGTAAATGAATTTTTACTCTGGTTCAGTCCAATCATTCTCGTCTTCAGATTTCAACGGTAAAAAATTCTCCCCGTCCCCCAGTTAATACCCCCATTCTTCATTGGTAATTATCCATCATTCTGACTTATGAATCCTGCTTATTTCCATTCTCACAACATTTCCTCTTAAATAATAATCCTGAAAAATATATACTATAAAAGACAATCTCCTTTTCTGCAGATAGACCATCATCGCGACAGACGACTCAATCGAAGGATATGTACCATGACAAACAGCCTCGGATGGAACCTGAGAGGATTATGGAGACTGGTGGTCATTATGACTGCAATGACGGCGGTACTATCCCTGCTGCTCTGCAGCAAAGGATCACCGACCGGTACCGATGACCCGATGAATCCCGATGACACTATTCCCCAGGGAAATGGTTCCCTGGAGTTGCATTACGGTGTGAGCAACAGTTACATATCGATTTCATGGAATGATGACGACTCACTCGATTATGTACTATACTGGTCGGAGGAACCGGGTGTTTCCACAAGCGATAACGCGATACGGAACGTCACCTCTCCCTACCTACACGACGGACTGGAAAGCGAAAAAAGCTACTACTACCGTGTGGCGATCGTTGAGGGTTCGAAAGTGATCGAACTCTCCGACGAATTGAAAGTAACCACCTTTCCAGTCATTCAGTCACACAAGATTCTCATGCTGTACGCCAGCGGCGGGGATAAAAAGGTGGTGCTCTTCTGGGAAGATTTTTCCGATCCGGTGAACTGCAACGTTTACTGGTCCCACGATTCCAGTTTCGCGAAAGAAGAGGCGAAATCGATCACGGTTCACGAAAATCCCTATGTCCATACCGGTTTATCGAACGATACGACTTACTTCTACCGTGTCGCGCTGGTGGATGATGATGGGCGCGAGGGCGAACTGTCCGTCCTGGCCAGAGGGTATCCCCGCAAGTTGAGTGGTCTGCCGGAATTCCCGACCAATGTGAGAATCCAGGAACGCAATACGATGTTGACCGTCAGCTGGGCGCCGGAAGCGTCGGCAACCTCCTACTACCTCTACTGGGCAACCTCCCCGGGAATCGATAAAAACTGCAGCAGAGAGAAATGCCTCGACAACTACCTCCACTTCGCCAATCTCGAAAACGGGACGACCTATTTCATCAGGGTATCCGCGGCCAACGACGAGGGTGAAGGACAGCTGTCAAAGGAGACGTCCGGTACACCGCAGACACTGAAACCGCCCGAGCAGCTTGAGGCGACCCCGAAATACGAATCAATCGTCCTGAGCTGGTCGTCGGTCAGCAATGCACTCTCCTATGATCTTACCTGCAGTTCATCCGGGACCGACGAAACGGAAACCTTCACCAATGTGCGCAGTCCGTTCACCCACAGCAATCTTTCTCCGAAAGAGGAATACCGTTACTACATCGTATCGGTCAACCTCGACGGCAGGAGCAGCTCACGCAGTGTTACCGCATCCCCGGTGGGCCTGCAGCAACCGGGAAGACCGTTCAGGGAGAGCCGGGAATACCGCGAATTGATTATCGCCTGGCATCCGGTGGACTACGCCGACTCCTATATCCTGTACTGGGATGACTCCGCAAACGTCGAAAATCCAACCCTTGCGGTTGATGTCGGCACCGACACGACATTCACTCATTCCGATCTCATCCCTCAGAAATTTTATTATTACAGGGTGCAGGCGGTAAAAGGAAGCGACACAAGTGAATGTTCGAACGAACTCGGCATTACTGCCGGAGGGCTTGCCGCTCCCGAAGGACTGCGGCTCACCGCCGGGTATAAAGAGATAACGGTCGATATCGACAGCACGTATGAACTACCGGGTACAAATCCCGTTACCTTTAACCTGTACTGGTCGGATTCAGGCTGGAGTTCGCTTGGTCCGGAGTATTGGAGCCGAACCGCCGAAGTGGTTGAAGGGATCACTCTTCCCTACACGTTAAAGGATCTGCAAATTGATCATAACTACCGGTGCTGTCTTTCGGTGGTGGACGGCGAGTTTGAAGGTGACTTTTCGGATATGCGTACGTTAAACACCCTCGATCTCATGCCGCCCGACTCACTCGCTTTGCAGAAAGAATACCGGGATATCACCGTCACCTGGAAAAGCGCCGAAGGTGCCGACAGCTATAACGTGTATTGGGCGAATAACGACAGCGTCACCGACGCGTCGGAAAAAATCACCGTTGACAGCGCTCCTTTCATCCATTCCGATCTGACCATCGGCGAGACGTACTATTATCGGGTGGCATCGGTTGACGGCGACTACGAAAGCGAACTGAGCAGGACGCGCGGTACCGCCGTTACCGCCCTGCGCCCTCCGTCGTTCACCCTGCGAGGGGATGTCAACTCGGTGGTTCTGTCGTGGAAACCCGTTACCAGTGCGGAATCGTATATAGTCTACTGGTCGGAGACGGAAGACGTTACCACATCCTCGTCTCATTTTTCAAGTGACGATACGAGCTTCATTCACGGCGATCTCTCCCCCGCAACAAAATACTGGTATGCCGTATCCAGCGTGAACAGATCGGACGAGAGTGCGCTCTCCGCAGTGAAAAGCACGGTTACGTACAAGCTGCTTCCACCCGGTTCGCTGCAGATCGAAAGCGGGTACCGCTCTGTCCATATCAGTTGGAATGCGGCGCAGTATGCTGAATCCTACACGGTGTACCGGTCAACCGATGAGGAGGTAAACACCTCCTCGACGAAAAGCAGTGCAACAGAAGCCATCTTCGATTTTAACGATCTCGATCCGCTGACGACGTATTATTTTAAAGTATCATCAGTAAAAGGTTCGTATGAGAGCGATCTTTCAGGAACAGTTGAGGCAACTACCGGAGGGCTGGTCCCTCCGGACCCCGTCGGCAGTACCGCTTATCGCGCACTTTCTCTCACATGGAACAGTGTCCCGTTTGCGGAATCATACATGGTGTCATGGTCCGATACCACCCATGATGTCGGGCCAGTTTCAACCGAAACCGTCGACGATACAACATTCAATCTTGAAAATTTGGAACCGGTACAGGATTACCACGTCTCGATCACCGCCGTCCGGGGAGACGACGAAAGTACACCGTCGGAAATGTTGACCCTCACCACACGCGGCTGGACCGGCCCCGAAAATCTCAGGATTGCCCGTATCTACAAGGGAAACATGATTTCCTGGGATGGTGTTAACGGTGCTGACTCCTACACGCTCTACTGGTCGGATACGTCGTTCGGTGCGGGAACAATCCATGCCGAATCGACCGTTGACACGTTCTACAGCCACGAGAATTTGACACCGAACAAGAGCTACTGGTACCGGGTTACCTATTCGAAAGACAGTGAGGAAAGCGAACCTTCATCCGTGAAATCGGGAACAAGCGGCGGGCTGACGCCACCGACATTAGGCATAATGATCTGGAACACCTCGGTCAGACTGTCGGCATCGTCATCTTATGCCGAAGTTATTTACATCTACTGGTCCTGGGAAGACGATGTCACCACCGCATCGGACACACTGATCAAAAATGTGAACGAAGATTATATCTATCACAGTTTTGACAATCCCGAAGATATCGGCAAAACACGCTATTACCGGGCTGTCGCGGTGCGCGGTGAAGAAATGAGTGAGCTGAGCAGAACGTATTCGATTGAGATAATCAAGTGAAGGATTTAAACGCGGGTGAAGATGAAAGGCATCAGGGTATGCCCCGAAACGATACAAAGTTTTAACATGTCAATATTTTTATTATATTCGGACAACGGTGAAAGTAACTTTCACAACTCCACGACCATACCCTCTTTCGCGAAATCGAATCTGCAGGAACCACCAGCTGTCCGGGCGCGGACTTTCTCCTCGATAACGGCGAGTTTTTCATCCGAATTCATCGGTTCGTGATGGGTGATAATCATATGCTTTATCGATGCTTTGCGGGCAAGTTCGATATCGGCCTCATGGGAACTGTGCCCCCACCCTATTTTTGACTGATACTCCTCTTCGGTATACTGTCCGTCCCACGATACCAGGTCGGCATTTTTACAAAAGTCAATTATCTTGGCGTTCTGTTCCTCCGCGTTCCGGTCGAGTTCCTCCAGAAAATCCTCGTCCATCCCTTCCCCGCCGGAGCCGTCACGATAGATGTTGCGATACGGTTCGTGATCGCCCCCGTAAATGAACACTTTCCCGTCGTGAACCAATTTGTACGCCAGACAGGCGATCGGGTGGTTAATCCGGCAGGTATACATTTCGAACTCACCGGTATCGATCTTTCCTTCCTTGCAGTTGACATATTGAATATCCGCGCCCAGTTGCGCAAGACTGATCGGAAAAAACTCGTACTTCGTCTGAAACTCCATGATCTGTTTCAGACCCTGATCCTGAATATCCGACGGCGGTCCGTAGAGTGTCAGACGGTTCCCGGGAACATACGCCGGAATAAAAAAGGGGAAACCCTGAATATGATCCCAGTGGGTATGCGAGATGAACAACGAGGTGGTAATTTTCTTCCCCCGTGACATGAGGTCATTGCCGCACACCCGAATTCCGGTTCCCGCATCAAAGATAAGAATTGACTCCCCTATTTCAACCGACAGGCAGGCGGTATTGCCGCCATAAACGATGGTGTCTTTCCCGGGTGTCGGGATCGAGCCTCTGGTGCCCCAGTAACGGATCTTCATACTTTCAGAAACTCCATTGCTTTGGTTATCTCCGCCTCGATGACCTCGAGGATCTCGTTTTCGACCGATGGTGTAATACTCAGTGATGTAAATGCCCGTTCATCCGGTTCAAACGGGGGTACTCCCATAATGAGTCCGATACCGTGTTTTTTACAGATGATATTGGCGATATATACGGTAAGTACCAGCTCGGAGGGTTTGTCGAAATCCCATGGTGTATGATGCTGCAGCAGCACATTACTGAGTTCCTCCGAGAGCGCCCAGCGCTGCGCCAGAACATGGCCTATCGAACAATGCGTCAGACCGTCAAGGATCAGATCTTCGGCATCGTACAGATTGACACTTTCAACAGCAAGCAGAAGTCGGTCGACGGTTTCCGGAAAAACACTGAATTCCGCCAGGACCCCGAGGTCATGCAGTAGACCGGAAATGAAATAGTCTTCGATCACCTTCTTTTCAACGCCCCGCTTCTGTGCGATCAGTTTCGCCGTGACTCCGACCGCCAGAGAGTGCTTCCAGAATGCCTCGCTGTCGAAATCCTTGTGCGCCTTTCCGCTCTCCATCTGGGCCAGCACTGCTGCGCTGAGTGCCAGATTTTTGATGGTATTCAATCCCAGAAGAATAACCGCTTTTTCAAGTGAGACAATCTGATTGCTGAGGGAAAAGTAGGATGAATTGACCAGTTTGAGTACTTTTGCGGACAGTACCGGGTCGAGCTTGATGACCTGGGTAAGCTCCGCCGGTGGCGTATTGATATTATTGGCGAGTTTGATGACTTTCGATGCCGTCGGTGAGAGCGAAGGCATATTTTCTTCGATGAGCCGGGTAACATCTTCGAGCGTGTATGGCATGGTTCCTCCACGACAGACTTGTAATCGTATCAACAGGTTGGAACTCCTCCGAATTTCAAATACTACATTTGAAACAGCAAGTTATCAATTGGATTCAGCGGTATTCCCATCTACAGCGTTCAATACGGCTCCGGTCAACTCAGATAACGCTCCGAACGCCGTTATTCTGGATACAACCTATGAAGTCCCCCCTACCGTCTCCATCATTTCTGCCGAATTGATTGCCATAGATCATCACAAATTAGGATAGTTGCTGTGCCGTCATATATATTCAATTACATATAACTAAAAAGAAGAATATTAAACCTACCGGTAAACCTTCCAGAAAACAACTTCCATAGTACATAAAAAGAACTCACGCAGTATGGTGCTGCAAATCATACATTTATTTTTACACTTTAAAAAAAGGAAACGCACGTATGAGTACGGGTACAGTAAAATGGTTCAATTCAGCTAAAGGGTTTGGATTCATCGCTCCGGATGACGGCGGGAAAGATCTTTTTGTCCACCACTCGGATATCCAGGCCAACGGTTACGCATCGCTTGATGAAGGCCAGAAAGTTGAATTCGAGGTAGGCCAGGGCCAGAAAGGTCCCTGTGCGAAAAACGTCAGAGCGCAATAACAACGTTTCCCGTTGCTATTGGTCGACTCATCAATTGAAGTCGACTCAAAACACGATCAGGTTTCCGCGAAAGTGGAAACCTGATTTTTATCGTGGATGAAAATATTCCCGATCCAGCTTCCGCTTTCCGAAAAGGTGATGGATACACGAAGGGTCTCCGGAATTTCTCTTTGTAAATGATGAGTAATGGCATTGCATTTATACATTGATGCGGATGCATGTCCGGTGAAGCAGGAGGTGTACCGGGTTGCACAGCGATACATACTCTCCGTTACGCTCGTCGCGAACGCTCCTATGCGGGTGCCGTATTATCCATGGCTGAAACTCACCGTTGTGGGTGATGGACTTGATGAGGCGGACAACTGGATCGCGGAAAGGGTTCAGCAGTCCGATATCGTTATCACCGCAGACATTCCTCTTACCGACCGCTGTGTGAAAGCCGGTGCCCGGGTACTCAGTCCCACAGGGAAAGAATTCACCGAAGACAATATCGGAGGAGCACTCGCCATGAGAAACCTCATGACTGACCTTCGCAGTGCCGGTACCATTACCGGCGGTCCTCCCCCCTTCAACAAACGTGATCGTTCCCGGTTCCTGCAGCAACTCGACCGGATTATTTGTGCGATTCAACAGGAGGAGAAACATTCGTAACGGAGAACTGCTGGCGGGATAACGGAACCATACCCGCCGTACTTCAGTTTTTACCTCTCTACCCGAAACGCCCATCCGATTTTATACTATTGAAACAAGTAACCAACCACTTTGAGGAGATACTAATTCGAAACAAAACAACAGTCGCAAAAATGCGACAGCGGTATTTTGTGTCGCATTTTTGCGACTCTGACCAATGAGTATCATATAACATTGAATTTATTAGAGATACAATTCCCATTCAATGTCTCTATCCGTTTTCTGTAATAAAATTGCCTAATCAGGTTCGTTTATATCCCCTGAAATGCCCTGAATCAGTGAGAAATCGGCAGTGTCGCATTTTTGCGACTATAATTGATTACCCTCTCGAAGAACAACGTTATTGATCCACTATTGTTGGATTTTCACTGAAATTCTGTAAAAATCGGCAGTTTTCATTTTCACTGAAATTTGGCACACCACTTGCCATTACAAGATGAATAAAATTTGAACACATCATCATTACCCTTACGGGAGGAAACTATGATAGGAACACCAAAATTAAATCTGAAATTCTCGCGTACCCGCCCTGAATGCCCGATTGACCTTTATTACTCATCACTATCCGAAACATCGGATAAGCGTTTTCTTTCAGAAGAAATGTTCCGTGAGTATTTCTTCCGGGAATGCAGCAGATCGGAACGTACCGGAAATCATTTCATTCTTCTCCTCATCGATATCGAACCGCTTCTTAAAAATCTGCAAACCATCAATGTACAAGAGCTGCACGATGCTCTTACCCATTCAGTCCGCCAGACCGATGTACTGGGCTGGTATAAAAAAACCAAGGTGTACGGAGTGATTTATGCGGACGCCACTCAGAACGGCGATTTCTTCGCGAACAGAATGAGACAAAATCTGCATCCGCTTCTTTCTGTACAGCAACGGTCCCTGGCGTCGATTGTATATATGCAGTTTCCGCGTCCGCATACCGATGCAGATATAAATCTTCCATCCGACAATCTGTCAGAGAGTCTCTATTCATCCGGGGAACGAATCCGGCAGAAAACATATGCTACGATGAAGAGAAGTTTCGATATCTGCTTTTCTCTCCTGGTACTAATTGTTATGTCACCGCTTTTTCTTGTGGTCGGCCTTCTTATCAAACTCACTTCAAAAGGGCCTGTTTTTTACATTCAGGAACGTGTCGGTCTGAAAGGGCGCCCCTTCAGAATTTTCAAATTTCGATCGATGCATACCGGTTGTGATATATCCATACACCGGCAGTTCGTTGCGGATTTCATCAGTGGAAAAAACGTTGCTGCATCTGCAAACGGAGAAAAAGTGCATAAAATGACCAATGATCCCCGTATCACAAAAATTGGAAGGTTCATCAGAAAAACCAGTATCGATGAACTGCCACAATTCATCAATGTTCTTCTTGGTGACATGTCGGTAGTCGGACCACGCCCCCCTATAGCATATGAGGTTGAAGCGTACAACCGGTGGCACACACACAGAGTGATGAAGGTGAAACCGGGTATAACGGGAACCTGGCAGGTGTACGGCCGCAGCAGGACGGATTTCGATAATATGGTACGTATGGACATCAATTACATCAGGAAACGATCTTTTTTACTTGATCTGAAACTGGTATTTATGACACCGATATCTCTATTGACCACAAGTGGTGCGTATTAAGGCACACCTCGATACTGTTTCAGATATCATATCTGGATAAAACGAGAGTAGTTCTGATCGGGAGAGGGAGATCAGACTACTTCTCCGCATTTTCCTGCGCCTTGCGCTGTTTCATGGCTTCTTCAGCGGTCTCGATTTTCTCCCGCATACCGGCAAGCACTTCACTCTCCGGATTATGACCGACCCCCTTGATGGTCCACTTTCTCGCCTTTGAGAACTCCTCGAGTTCTATATAAAGATTGATGAGGTTGGCGTATGTTTCCGGAACATCATGTCGTTTTTCGATCGCCTTGAAATACGCATTCTCCGCATTGTCTATATCTCCCCGTCTGCCGTAAATGGCACCAAGATTGTTCCATGCCAGACTGTAAGCGGCATCTTTCCTGAGCACCTTCTTGTAGAGTTTTTCGGCGGCACTGTCACTCCCCTGCTGCTGCAGTTCTACCGCCCTGTTGTACCAGGCATCGGTACTGTCGAGTACCGAAATTGAATCAACTGCAGCTGCACCTTTTTTCTGACGATACCGCAGTTCGATATCCTTGTTCCGGATGGAGGAGTCGATTTTCTGCGCCCGCTGGTAATATTTCCAGGCATCATCGATGTTGTTCAGATTGTAGAAGGCGACAGCCAGATTGTACTGGACAATCGCATTCCCGCCATCGGTACTGGAGAGCTGGAGATACCATTGCCGCGCCTCGTCCCATTTTTTAAGGGAAAACGCCGCGTTTCCGGCGATACGGCAGACGTCGATCCGGTCGGCCCCCGAAGCGCTGCGGCTGAGACGTTTCGCCATTTCGAGTGCCGGTCCGAACTGCCTGGCCTGATAGGCGATGAGAGCGAGGTTATATTGTGCCGCAAAGGTCGTGTCCCCGCCATCACGCATCAGTTTCATCGCCCTGTCAAAATGTCCCTCAGCAAAGGCTATCTGTGCTCTGACTCCGGCAATCTCGCTCTTCCAGGAATCATTATCCGGCACTTTCTGCAGACACGTCACAGCCTTTTTTACCATCCGGCGTCCTGCATAGATTCTCGCAAGCGCAAGCCAGTCGGCCTCTTCCTTGTCACTCAGGGTTTCCAGCGTTTTCTGCGCTTTCGTGGTATCACCGTTCCAGAGCGCCATCTCGGCAATTGCCCGTTTTGTAAAGGGTGACGACGAAAACTCTTTCTCGAGAATACCGAGCATCCTTCCGGCACGATCCTTGTCTTTTTTCTTTACCGCAACGATCAGGATATTATAGGCCGCCAGGTTTCGTTTCGGTGTGTCGAGTGCACGGGAATACGCACTTATCGCATCGGTATAACGTCCCATTCCCGAATAGGCGTTTCCGATATTTATCTGTACTTCCTTGTTCTCCGGAGCGAGTTGAGCCGCTTTTTTGTAATAATCGAGCGCTTCCGCATACCGTTTATCCCGTTCAAGCGAGAGTCCCATATTGATCCTGAGTGTCGGGTTGTCGGGATCATCGTTGAGGTTTTTCTCCCAGAGGGTACGCGCCTCGGTTACATTTCCCTTGCGGTTGAGCACGAACGCCAGCAACCCGCGGGCGGCAACGTTCTTTGATTTACTTTTTATACTGCGCTCGAAACATTTCTGCGCTTCGCCAAGATTGTTCTGCTCCAGCCAGGCATAGCCCATCTGATAGTACAGACGCCAGGGATTCTCATTCCATCGGGGAATAAGTTTCTGAAACCGTTCGACCGCCTTGGAATGATAACCGGCAAGCAGATACGACTCGGCGAGTTCATATTCGGTCTGCGGTTCAAGTACCAGTTTTTTTGCCGCGTTTTCGAGCGATGCGATCGCCTTGTCCCACTCCTGCAGCTCACGGTAAAACAGTGCCAGATGCCGGTAAATCCGTTCGTCACGATCATCTTCCTTCACCGCCGAAAGCACTTCAATCGCCTTGGTCGTCATTTTACGATGGTAGTAGAGCACCGCCAGTTGAAAGGAGAGTGCCGAACACTCTTCGCCTTTACATGCTGCAAGCTGCCGTTCCAGCGCGGTGGTTGCCGAACCCAGATCCTCACCCTTACGGGAGAGCAGCGCGAGGTTGAGCTGGGCACTACGCAATTCACTGTTGATCGCCAGCGCCTTGCGGAATTCTGCTTCGGCATTCGCGTCGTCCCCGAGCTGATGGTGAATAACACCGAGAAAATCATGGAACTCCGCCCGGTTGTCCATCGCGAGCGCCCGTTCGATCAGTTCTTTCGCCGTTTTCAGGCCGCCTTTTTTCCGGGCGGCAAGTGCCCGTAAATAGAGGAGTGACGGATCCTGCAGCGAGTCGGAAAGTCCTTCCCACGTGGTCTCGGCAAGATCGAACTTTTTCTGGTGAAAATAGATCTGTCCGAGATTGTAGGAGAGAATCGGATCATTGGGAAACTTCCGAGCTCCATCCTCGAAGTACGTGCGGGCCAGATCAAGTTTCCCGCATTCTTTCGCGGCGATACCGCCAGCGAGAAACGCATCCGCCGAAGGACTCCGGTCACGGGAGAAATACTGTTTAAGTGTTGCGAGCGCCTCGTTACACTTTCCTGATTCCGCCTGAGATGCGGCAAGATCCACCAGTATCGACGGATCGGCACCTTTCGCCACTGCTTCGGAAAAATAATCGGCCGCACTGGCGTTATTGTTACGGGTGCTTTCGAGGTTACCGAGCATCCGTAGTGCACGGGAATCCTTCACGTTTTTTTTCAGTATTTTTTCCGCCTCTGCGGTATCACCCGAAGCGATAAGACTGTAGGCGTAAAAACTCCAGGCATCCGAATGGGTCGGAGCTATTTTATACGCTTTTTTCAGATTTTCAACGCCTTTCTCGCGTCGCCCCATCTCAAGATAAACGGTTCCCCGCCGAACGAGAGCCTCGACAAACCGCCCGTTCGCTTTCAATGCCCGGTCGAACAGGCGCAGCGCCGCTTCGAATTGCCGTTCGTGAAGATAGATGAGACCGAGGTTATAACTTGCCACCGCATATTTCGGATCCCGTGCCGCGAGCGCTTCCCAGATTTTCTGTGCATCGGCGATATTACCGCGCCGGAAATAGGCGACACCGCGGTTGTTCTCAGCATCGCTGTATTCGGGAAGCAGTTCCAGAGCCTCGCCGAAAGCTGTAAGTGCGGCATCGTACTGCTTTTTCTCCAGTGCATCGAGTCCCCGTTTGTTGCATTCGTAGGCCTCGCCCACCATCTTGGAAAGTGCGGCGGGAAGCCCGTTCTCATCGTTGATGTCAAACTCGAATTCAAGTTCCGCCGCATACAACGGGAGCACCACCATCGTCAGCAGTCCCAGTACCCCTACCCGTCTGATCATTATCCCTCCGAATGAAATGAGAGTTTATCCGTCAATTCGGCCCATCCTGAAAAGGTGATATCAGGAACCACCGCACCTCCGAGATCATGCAAAAACGTGCTCCGGCGATCGCCGGTAAAGAGGGCGGTCTTCATACCCGCCTGCTGTGCCGGGGCGATATCGATCGCAAGATCATTACCGACAAATACGGTCTGTGATGGAAGTATCTGATATTCGTACAATGCATCATAAAGTTTCCGGAAAAGGAGCCGATCCGGTTTGGCAACCTGATATTCATAAGAAAAAAACGTCAGATCAACCTCAAAAAGCTCAAAAAAATCATCAAACCGGCCACCACTCTGCTCCCGGATCAGCAGTGTCAGATCAACAGGAGTATAAAACTGGGCGTTCGAGAGGAGCCCGAAGACGACCCCATCCTTTTTAAGTGCGGCAATGGTGTCGGTTACTTCGGGATAGAGCGCCCGACCAAGTGAATGGCCATTGTAAAACCAGGCGATTCTTCGCGCTGCTTCGCGTATCTGAGCCTGATCGCCACCGAAATAGCCGTGCCGCTCGAGGATTCTGATGATAAGTTCCCAGATTTGTTCTATGATGATTTCCGGATAGGCAATTCCCTTGCGGGAGGCCTGCTCATGCTTGAGCGTAATGAGGCCGTGATAAAAATCACACAGTGTTTTCTCGGGAGGATCGTCGGCACTTGCTGACAGAAGTGCATCAGTCATTCCGAACTTCTCCGCCACAGCCTTGAAAGAACGGTGTAGCGCAGCCACTTTTCTCTGAGGATCATCGAATTCATCACGCCAGTAATCAATCAGCGTACCATAAACATCACAGATAACCGCACGTACCTCGTAAAGACGTTCGCCGGTCGACGGATATTTCACCGGCTCCAGGACACGACCGGATTCCGTGCACAAGGACTCGTGCAATGTTCCGGCAAATTCAGCAAGTTCTGACATGGTACTCCCGAAAATAATCGTTCATTCAAGACAGGAATTTCCCGTGCTTCGCCCAGGGTGAATTCCTGCAACCCGACATGATCTGATACGTGACTGGTTCAGATATTTCACATGACGCATCCGGCATATGGACGCACCCGGCAACCATTCAGGAGGAAATATGACTCTACTACCAGGCGAATTCCTGCAAAAAAAACGTCCGAAATGGTCCCGCAGTTGTTTTCAGGGACTGCAAAATAAAAATTATCAAGTTCCGTAACCAAAGTTGGTGTAAAAAATACATTTCAAATGCTCAGACCACCCACTCTTTCCCCGAAATCCTGAAAAACGGTGGAAATCACCAAGTGACCTCCTCTTTTGGAACACCCGATGCGAACTCATTATAGAACCATAAGTTAGAGAGAACCGGGTTGATTACACCTATCAAAACCCGTCTTTGACAGTTGTCTGATATCGGAATAATGCTTGAAAAATGTACCCTCAGGTGATACACTAGATACGGACGAATTTTAAATCCGTAAAGTATTTACCCTCACCCGACGTCATCTTCACGGGGAAGCAGAGAGCACAACGACGGGAAACGGCATTGTAGTCTATGAAAAAAGTACTCATCGTAGATGACTGCAAAGAAATACGGCAACTTGTTGCAACAACGCTCGATATCGGAGAATTTACCGTTTACGAGGCATCGAGTGGATCAAAGGCCGTTGAAATGGCAAAAAAATGGATTCCCGATCTTATCATCATGGATATTTCCATGCCGGGTACCGTTGATGGTATTGAAGCGACCCGCCAGATTAAAAATTCTCCAGCAACCGCAGCATGCCAGATAATCATACTTACAGGATCACGAGTCGACCGCAGAAAAGACGGATTGGCGGCCGGCGCGACGGATGTACTGTCCAAACCGTTCAGTCCCCTCGACCTCATCGCCAAAGTGGAAAGCATCCTGGGAATCACCGTATGATCGTCCCCGATCGGTCCGCCGATGCTTCCGACGATGCCGATGTCACCTACTGGCATGAACTCTTTCTCAAGGAAGTTGAACACACCCGCTCACTTGAACCCGAACTGGAAATAGCCCAGACCCAGTCCAAAACCTACGCCCGGGAACTGAGTCATCTGTTTCAGCATTCGAAAAAACAGCGGCGCGAACTCGCCAGTACCAATGGACAACTTGTCAAATATGCATCCGATCTTCGCACGACCTTCACTGACCTGCGACTGGCGCACAATGAATTGCAGGATGCCTATCGTGACACGATATTCCGACTCGTACTCGCATCGGAATACAAGGACAAGGACACCGGCAATCACATATCCCGCATGAGCGGATACTGCACCATGCTCGCGTGCAAAATAGGTCTCAGCCGGCAGGAAATCGACAACATTTCCTATGCGGCTCCGATGCACGATGTGGGTAAAATCGGTATCCCCGACAGTATCATTCTTAAAAACGGCAAACTTGATGACGATGAATTTTCCATCGTCAAGTCACACACGACCATCGGAGCGGTGATTCTCGAAAACGCGCGGGGAACAGTACTGCAGACCGCACAGACGATCGCCCTTTCCCATCATGAGCACTGGAACGGCAACGGATACCCGAACGGTCTCGCGGGAGAAGAAATACCGCTTCCCGCCCGTATCGTGGCGCTCACCGATACCTTCGATGCACTCACTTCCCGCCGTCCCTATAAAAACCCCTACCCGATCGATATATCCTGTGAAATCATCAGGAATGAACGGGGCAGACATTTTGACCCCGACATTGTCGATCTTTTCCTTGACAATATCGACGAAGTGATCGCCATCAAGCGGGGAATCGATCAGTCCGATCCGGTGCCGGCCTCCTGTGAATTCGCCTGGAGCGATCGCGATCTTCACAGTCGCAGATAATCATTTTTTTTTCGAATACCCGGCGTCCGCTCGTTGCTATTACTCATCTGACAATGATCAGTTTCCCCCGCTGCAGTACTTTGCCACCGCTATCGTAAACGGCATACAGGTAGAGCCCCGTAGCGACAGGCTCCCCCCGGTTGTTCCTGGTATTCCACAACCATTGCGGCAGTTCCTCGCCGGCACCGGTACCGAAACGAATACGACGCCCTGATTTTCTGCTGTCAAACACCGGATGCGCCGTCTGGCTGAAAACGGCGATGGCCACTTCACTCAGATTGTTGCCGAGCGTATGGAGGTTTTTGAACCAGATTCCGCAGGGCCCGCGGTCGGAGCAGTGGCGGGGATTCACTCCCGGTTTATAGGGATTGGGATAGGTGTAAAAACCGATTTCTCCCGATTCAAACGACCATGAGTAGGCACTGAATACCGGCCCCGTGGTATCGGGAAGGTTTGACGATCGCGAATATCTGAAAGCGGAAGAGAACCCGTTGAACCTGCAGAACACACTGTCATTACTGAAAAAGGTAATCCGCGGCAGCAGACTGACACTCATGCTGTCCTCCGCAATCCGTATGCGGGTGAACGATGACCATCCCGTTCGTTCGGATCCGATTCTGAAACTTCTGTTTCCTTTTGACGTATCGGTATCAAACACCCCCGGGGGCAACCGGTCATCAAAATGGATAGTCACGAGGGGGCTTACCTCATTGGTTACCGAACCGCTGTCGGGAGTGACGGAACTCACCGAAAGCGTTTTAATGCGGTATCCCCACTGCAGATCATCCTCATGAGAGATGGAATCGAACAGTGTCGCGTCAATCCCGTCGCCGTTATTGTCGGTGGCGAATCCCATACGATCGAGAATCCAGCGACTGCTGTAGTTGCAGGAAAGTGAATCTCGGTAAAAGAGTTCCGATGCGCCGGTAAAAACGACACGGGTACCGTCAACCGTGACCGACCGGAACGCGAGCGTGTCACCCGCCGCATACATCGATGTGACCTGCAATGAACGGTTGCCACGATGGGACGTGTCAACGGAGGCAGCATATATCGGCGAGGAGAAGGTGAGAATGATCTCCGGTTGTCGCGCAACCGCGGAATCACCCGGTAACGGCGTAATATCGGCAACGGTAAAATCGATGCGATCAACCCGCATTCCGAATGCGGTGTCTTCTCCGGTATCCCGCCGGTTGTCCTGATCGACGTCCAGTGCATTAGGCCCCGACGGCGTCGTTGCCCGGTCGAGCATATTGCTTGACAGTATCAGCATCAGAGAATCGGTGGGAATGAACAATCCTTCGGGAGGAAGCACACCGAATGCCGGACTTGGATCGGCGTAATGAGGAATCAGATGAAGTGTCGTATGCCCCTGCAGCCACTCGTATTCAAGGGGAATCGGCGTTATACGGGTGGTTGCCCGTCTATCAAGGGCGCTGTACAGGGTGAGGCCTTCAACTGCAGTCGCGCTGTCCATCGGTTCGGAAAATACGATCGCGACCGCGGCGTGCGGCGGAAATACATACGCGGCTTTCTTCGCCGTCCGACGGTAGGGTCGGTCCGCGATGAAATATGGATTGACCGACACGATACGTGGAAGGTCATTATACTCCAGGCAGACCGTGAAAGTATCGGTACGGTGACGCGGATCGTCAGTGAACAGTACCACACGGACACACTCCACCGTGTCGCCGATGCACCCCGAAGCATCAAACTGCAGCAGTAATCGGGCGGTATCTCCCGTCTCAAGCGCCAGCGGCATTTCAAACGATTCTTCCGAGATATCGGGAGTAAACGACGTATCGGGTCCGCTTATAATAAGTGTTAGCCACGACGGATGTTTCCCGGCAACAGTCAGCCCGTTGAGATACAACCTGTTGCGTCCGGTATTGAGCAGCGGAACGGTAACCGCCGCTCCGACGGAGCTTCCCGCGATTAGTGATATACCTTCCGCACAGCGCTGTTTCTCGACGGCATATCCCGGATTCATAACGGAATCGGTGGCATACCATGGAAAAGCGAGATACACCGTCAGGCTCTCGGTTCGATTGTTCCGATCGGCAACCACAATTCGCACCACGGTGTCATCGTCATCAGGCACGATATGAAGAGTACACAACGCATTATCGCTTCGCACCGAATCGGGAATGCCGACCAGATCGGTCCGGCAGAATACCGTATCACCGAAAGCCAGATCCGTATCATCAACGGTAATTACGATCGCCGTCGTATCGTCAAGCACCACATTCAACGTATCTCCGTTATCAAGAGTATCATCACCGGAAACCACCATCCGTATCCGTGGCGGATGGTTCACCATAATTCCAAACCGCAGGAATACGGTTGTATCGGGATCGGTCGCGATGGCGTAAAATCGCATGGTGTCGGAAGGTGCTGCGGTATCCGCCCGCATGGTGAATACCGATGGTTCCATCATGGTTGCACTGTCCAGACGCACGCGTGATGAGCCGTCGTCAAATTCAATATATCCGCGTACGGCACCGGCATCATTGCTGTCGAATACCGCATAGAACACTTCAACGGTATCTTCAGCCTCCACCATGATCGCGGTATCACCGGTGCAATCAATTGTATCGTTCTCACTGCCATTATGTAAGAGCATCCGCACTCGCAACTCCGGAACGCTGTTGCGGCTTTTCAGGTACATGACATGAGAGACCCCCTCCCATGAATCATCATCATGGATGGTCAGTGAACAGTGAACGACCGTGTCCGAAACGTCAATCGGCAATACGGTCAGATCCGTGCTGAAGTCGGGTCCACCGGTGAGAACACGATCGGCGGGAGTGGACGGTTGCGACAGTGCGATCGTCACCGTTTCACCGTTATCCCGGTCATGCGCACGCAGACTGATCCGTGCTGAATCATTGCGGGAAAGAAGCGTAACGGTATCGCCGAATGCCACACTTGTCCGGGTGGTACCACCCGTTTTTACGGAATCGATTCCGTCGATTGCCGGCTGAAGATTCCATGGCACGGTAACAGCCGAGAGGTTCGGCGTGGTGAGTGAATCGATGATTCCGCCCGTCGTCCTGACCAGTGCAATACGGTACTGATAATAGCGATCGGTGGTCCGGGAAGCATCGAGTACATTCGCATCGGAAAAGGATACCCACGGAGCGGTATTGCAGGAAGCTGCCGTCGCTCCGGTACGCAGTGAATCCACGGTATACCACGACGAGGTACTGCTCAAAGTCACCGCTGCCGGTTCAAACCAGATCGAATCACCTCCGGTGGTCAGCGAATCAACCGGAGAGGTATAAAACCCCTGTCGGAAACGAATCGAACGATGTGACCAGATACTCCCGCCGACCTTTTCACCGTTTCGCCAGGTGAGAGCGAACGTACCGGAGTCATCGACTGCGGCATTGAGTGCACTGCTGAACGTTGAATCACTCTGCACCAGAATGGGAACCGATGAAGCCGAAAATGAAATGGTATCGGGTTCTCCCAGATTAAAGTTGGTCAACTTGTATATAATTCCCTCGATAGCGGAGGTACCGTTTCCGTCCAGATCGCCCCAGGTCGCAACCAGCAGATGTCTGGTATTGGTTGCCGTCGCGCAGAATTTGAATCCCGTACCACTGATCACCCGGGTCGTTGTCTTCTGGACCGCATTGCCGACAAGCTGCAACTGATTCAGAAGCACACCGTTCTGGTCCCATGAAACCAGCGCGAAACGCCCCGGACCGTACGACACAAGCGATACATCATCATAATTGTAAAAAGTGGAGGTTTCACTTACCGGTTGCGCAAGACTGTCCGCCGGTCCAGGAGTTAAGTCCGCGTTAAAAAAACGGTAGTGCAGGAATTTGCTGGTCACCGGCCCTCCGACGATCCATGCGACAAGCAGTATTCCATTTTCATCCACCGCTACCGAACAGTTCATGTGATTATCAGTTCCGGTGGAAACAACCGTCTTCGTCGCGACTTGAATGGTCGTACCTCGGGCATAGACTTTCCGGAGCCAGACGGTATCCATATCATCACTATTGACAACAAGGAAAGTATCGCCGGCGAAGGTGCACTGCGACGGAAACAGCCATCCCTGGGTGACCGCCGAATCGACATTGAGGTAGGTCGACCCCGTGGAAAGCCGCAGGTACCGTTTGGCTCCGGAGGTACTCTGGACGTACGATGCGCACCAGCCGTTCGCTCCCTTGTCGACGTGAAGATAACTGTTGCTGGGAACCGGATTGATATCACAGAATTTCCCGGCCGTCCCCATAACCGCGATCCCGTCTGGCTGCAACCGTACCCCCTGCGCCACTACCCGGCGCAAGGAAGGATCGACACAGAAAAAGGAGAACGAATCCAATGCCGCGGTATTGACATCGGAATAGACCGACGGTGACGGAAACGCTGGAAAGGAATCGCCTAGAAGCTTGATCGTGGCTTCACGCTCCACCGCCAGTCCGATACCCCCGGCAGTCGCGACCATATTTGAATCGGCGACGCCATCACCGGTAAGCGGGAAAAGAGTACGGGTGGACGAACCGGCCCATGCGCCGGTCACAATGAATACCCACACCAGCAATCCATACCCGTACGGCGGGACTGCCGGCCGCCACCGTTCAGTGGGAGGCGATATATTTCTGTTGCGCCACATCATCGATGAAATTCTGCTCCTTGCGTCGGTACTCCTTTTTCCAGACATCAAACTGGCGGTCACGGATTATTTCAAGTGCCCGTCGCGCTTTCGTGGCGTCGAGCAGTTTTTTCTGAATACCCGAGGCTTCGGCCTGAAGGTCCTGCACCCATCGTCCCGTGCGCAGTATATCGGATTTCAGTTTATACCGGTAAGCGACACTGTACCGGAGCAACTGTACCGGTTCCTGTCCGGCACGCCGCGTTTTTTCGGAAGACTGCAGTTCCTTCAGTTCCTCATAATACCGGTTGAGATCTCCGGTCGCCGCAATGATCTCCCTGTTTTTTTCGGCAAGCAGGAGTTTGATGTTTTCTTCATGCTGTTTGCGCAGTTCGAGCAGTGCACCGAGTTTGAACACGAACCGTTTCATGAACTGTCGCCCGCACCTTCAGTAAGCTGCCTGAGCAGATCGGCGGTCTCCTCGAAGGAGAATGATTCCTCGCGGGTCTGCCGGAGAAACCGTCGTACAGACGGATCGATTTTAATCGATTTATCCACCTCTTCGTTGCTGCCGGCGGCATAGGCCCCGATCTGGATGAGGTCCTCATGTTCCCGGTACGTCGCCATGAGTTCCTTGAGTCGGGTCACCCGCTGCAGATGATCACCGGCAATCACATCGGGCATACAGCGCGATACGCTTTCAAGCGTGTCAATGGCGGGAAACTGATTGCGGTGCGCAAGCCGGCGCGAAAGAACGATATGCCCGTCAAGTATGCTCCGTGTAGCGTCTGCAACCGGTTCATCCATATCGTCTCCTTCGACAAGTACGGTGAAAAGGCCGGTAATTGATCCGCAATCGGACGTCCCCGCCCGCTCGAGAAACTGCGGGAGCATCGAAAACACCGACGGCGTGTATCCCTTGGTGGCCGGTGGTTCACCGATAGCGAGCCCCACTTCCCGCTGCGCGGTAGCGAGACGGGTGATCGAGTCAACCAGAAAAAGCACATCCATACCCTGATCCCTGAAATATTCCGCGATCGTCGCGGCGATCATTGCGCCTTTGATCCTGATAAGCGCCGGCTGGTCTGACGTGGCGACCACCACCACCGATCGGGCGAGTCCCTCTTCGCCGAGATCCCGTTCGATAAACTCCCTCACTTCACGACCACGTTCACCGATAAGCGCGATCACGTTGACATGTGAAGCACAGTGCCGAGCCATCATGCCGAGCAACACGCTTTTTCCCACGCCGCTGCCGGCGAAAATCCCCATTCGTTGTCCTTTACCGACCGTGATCATTCCGTCAATCGCCTTGATACCGGTTTCAAGGGGTTCCGTAATTCTTTTCCGGTGCAGCGGATTCGGAATGGCGGAAGCGATCGACCGAAGTTGCGATGCGGTTACCGCTCCTTGTCCGTCAATCGGAATACCGGTACCGTCGATTACTCTCCCGAGCAGTTCCGGACCCACCCGTACCGACAGCGGCCGTTTGGTTCCCACGACGGTAAGTCCCGGATGAATTCCCTCCACCCGCCCGAGCGGCATGAGCAGGGTGCGATCCTGTTTGAATCCGACCACTTCGGCAGTACCGACCACTTCACCGTTCTGTTCGATGCTGCAGACGTCGCCTACCGAAGCGGAAGGTCCGGTTGATTCGATAAGTAACCCGATCACCTCGGTGATCTTTCCGTGAACCCGCACCGGTTCTGCCCTGGCAACCGTATTGAAATAGGAATCAAGAGTAAAATTCCAGCACTCCGTTACCGATTTGTTTCTGTCATTCCATTGCATAGGTAACGCTTTCAGTCTGCAGTTTGAACGGGCGGCGGGTCTTCGAGTGACGGAGATTCCGGCAGCGGTTCAACCGGAGTACCCGCAACAGTACTTCCGGCGGCAGACACGGTGTCCTTCCATGTTTTCTCGACGATATCCGAAAGTTCACTGAACTGCACTCCCATTCGCGCGTCAACCAGACCGGAATTCGATTCGATAATGCAACCGCCCCGATCGATACGCTCATCGGTCACGATCGATAAATCTTCGAGTCGTTCCCCGACCGGAAGCCAGAAATCTTTGCGCTGTGAAACAGTTTCAAGATCATCGGGCGCGACCCGCAAGGTCATTTTTTCCCGATGACCTATATACGCAAGCGAATATTTTATCACCCCGAGGATCAGCTCGGGATCCGTAGCGACTTCCCGGCCGATGACCTTGCCGGAAACCGCGAGACAAAGCCGCAACAGCAGGTGCTCGGCATTGAGCACCGCCTCGCGTTTCGCGACTTCAAAACCGGATAGCAGATCTCCTATCCGTTGCTGCAGTTCGTCAATTTTCTTCTCGCAGGTCTCGGTGGTCGCGGCAACCGCTTCTGCACGCCCTTTATCCTCGCCTTCCCGCCTGCCTTTGGCATACGCCTCCTGAATGGCAGCGGCGGCAGCCTTTTTCTGCTGTTTGAGTGCGACCTGCAGGTCGGCGACTTTCTTTTCAAGATCGAGAATCAGCCGTTCATCATCGGTCAGTTTTTTCGAGGCTTTCCCCGGTACCGAAAATTCTTCAAGTGCTACCGAGCGGAGCGGATGGTCGTTCCGCTCCTCCTCTTTACGACGCAGAATTTTCTTGAGCCCGACCGTTGCGGGGTCTTTTGCCTTGAGTACCTGTTCAATGAGGCTGGAAACATTTTCGGGAGGAATTTCAGATACCGACATACACTGCCTTCCGGCTTAACCGGATGATCCGGAAACATTTTGGAATAATATCCTGTGATTTCAAATTTTCCCCGTTAATTCACCTCACTGCAATGTGCTGGTATATCGGGGTCGGAATCAGGATCGTCTTTACTTCCGGACGTTTTCCATACCGATTCCGATATCGACCCCGAAGCCGGCATTCAAGATTCACCGCCTGACAAAACGTTTAATAAAACGACAGCAACAATAGTTTCGTTCAGATACTTCTTCATGTCATTTGCTGTCCGGCACTATACAATAATATCCTCTTCGCCTCCGCGCCCGGAAATGATGATCTCACCTTCCTCTTCGAGTCGACGGATGACATCGACGATACGCTGCTGTACTTCCTCCACATCCTTGAGACGGATCGGTCCCATGTACTCCATCTCTTCCCGGATCATCTCCGCGGCACGTACCGACATATTGCGGAAGAACTTCTCCTGCAGCTCCTCGGAAGCGCCCTTGAGCGCGATCGACAGATCCTTTGTATCAACCTCCTTGAGCACCCGCTGCATTGACCGATCGTCAAGAAGTAATACATCCTCGAAGACAAACATGAGGTTCTTGATCTCGGTTGCAAGTTCCGGATTTTCGCGTTCGAGATTACCGAGGATGTTCTTTTCGGCCCCGCGATCGACACAGTTGAGCATTTCGGCAACCGCCTTGATACCGCCGATTTCCGAAACATCACCACCGAAGAGCGACTTGATCTGGCTCACCAGCACCTCTTCCACCTGGTCGAGTGTGTCGGGGGAAATACTCTCCATGGTCGCGATCCGTGTGGTCACATCCACCTGGAGTTCCTGCGGCAGTGAAGAAATAACCGGAGCGGCGTTTTTCGGTTCCATATGCGCAAGCAGTAACGCGATTGTCTGGGGATGCTCCTTCTGAATGAAATTGACCAGCTGCTTCGGATCGACGTTCTCGAGAAGATTGAATCCGGTGGTTCTGATGGTCTGCTGTACTTTCTCGAGAATCTCTTTCGCCTTGCGGGGCCCGAGTGCGCTTTCGAGAATCTCACGGGCGTAATCGATGCCGCCCTGCGACACATACTGATGGGCGATCGCGATGGTATGAAATTCCTCGAGTACCGCCTCGCGGATCTCATTGGATACATTGTCAAGCCTGGCGATTTCCGTGGAAAGACGCTCGACTTCGCCTTCCTCGAGGTTCTTGAATATCTGAGAAGAGGCTTCGGGACCGAGGGCGACCATGACGATCGCCGCTTTCATCGGACCGGAGAGTCCTGATACATCAACCCGTTTCTTTTCCGCCGCCTTTTTGGCGTCGTAATTCTCCTTGTAGAAACCTCCGGATTTATCTTCAGTCTTTTTTTTGTTGATAACCGCCATGAAAGCTCATCCTCGCTCTGTTTTCTGTTTCCGTCCCTGGAGACCGTTTCCTTTTCCCGGCAGAAAATATGCCGGTCCGGGTCTATCGTGAACAGACGTCACCGGCAGTCCGGTGACTACCGGTGTTATTTCTTCGTCTTTGCTGCCGCTCCCTTTGATTCGCCCAGCCACTGTTTTATAATGAGAGCGATATTGACAGGTTCTTCACGGGTAAGCATCTCAACCCGTTCGAGGATTTCAGAACTGCGCCGCATATCTTCGGGGACCTCCTCGATCACCGGTTCTTCGAGACCAAGCTGTTCAAGCGCCGGCATGGGCGGGTTCATCGCCTCGGCGACGGTACGGGCAAGCGACCGCAGGAAGAGGATAAAGAGTACCGCGATGAGAAATCCGAGTACATACTTTGCGATCGACATCCAGAATTCGATCCGTTCCTGATTGTGCATATCAAGCTGTTCCCGCCGCAGAAACTCATTGTCGAATTTGACACTCGACACCGTGATCTGATCACCCCGTGCGAGATCGTATCCGACGGCATTTTTAATGATATCCTCGATGTTCTGAACCTCTTCGGGCGTACGCTCCCTATACTCCAGCTTGCCGTCGTCACCTTTCTCGTACCGACCATCGAGTGCCACTGAAATGGTCAGCCGTTTGATATTACCCACCTCGGCGATCACATGCTGTACCGTCTTGTCGATTTCATAATTCGTGAGTGACCGTTCGTGCTGTTTGTCACCGTCGGGAGCGTTTTTCTTGTTCTCGTCGATCCGTTCCTCCGAACGTACGGTCTTGCTTTCCGGATCGTACTGCTCCAGCGACTTCTCCACCCGGTCGAAATCGAGATCGCAGGCTATTTTGACAAATGCTTTCGACGGCCCGAGCACATTGGTCAGCATCTGATTCGCTTTATTTTCGAGGTATTGTTCGGCATTCTGCTGCAGCTCCATATTGCGGGAACCGGCGAGCGCGGTCTCATCGCCGCCGAACGGATCGGAGAGCAGCCGGCCGGCATAATCCACGATGGAAATATGTTCCGGCTTGAGCCCGTCGACACTCGATGAGACCAGGTACGAGATTCCCCGGATCTGCTCCTTCGAGATTTCACGTCCCGTGGCGCATTTGAGCACCACCGAGGCCTTCGCATCCTTTTGATTGTCAAGAAATATGGTGGGTTCGGGAATAACGATATGCACCCGGGCGCTCTTGACCTCGTCAAGTCCTTCGATGGTCCTCTGCAGTTCTCCCTCCAGTGCCCGGCGGGAGTTGAGTTTCATGACATAATCGGTCATCCCGAGGTTGGTTTTATCGAAGAGTTCGTAACCGATACCGGTTTGCCGAGGCAGTCCCTGACGGGCCATCGCCATACGTATTTCATACAGCTGTTTCGTTTCAACGGCAATCGATCTGCCGTCATTCTGAAGTTCGTATTTATACCCGGCCTTCTGCAGTTCCTCGGTTACTGCCGCAGCCTCATCAACTTCAAGGTTGGTATAGAGTGTTTTAAATCCGTTGTCTTTACTGATGGTTTTCTGCGACCAGATGATCAGTCCGGTCATACCGAGCACGGTGAAGGCGACCAGTGAGGTGGTTACAATTTTCTGCTGCAGGGAAAGCCGCTGCCATATCGCGGCAAGCTGGGTGAGAACCTGCTTGAAAAACTCGGA
This sequence comes from Chitinispirillaceae bacterium, assembly GCA_016930275.1. GTDB lineage: Bacteria > Fibrobacterota > Chitinivibrionia > Chitinivibrionales > Chitinispirillaceae > JAFGNB01. The sequence continues at coordinate 22,915 of JAFGHA010000096.1, read as the reverse complement.
CATTCCTACTCCCTTGTAAACTTATCTGACCGTGCGCCGGAACAGCTTCCCCGTCGGAGCATGCACGCCGCCCCGCCTTTTCCCCGCGCCGATGGTTACAACCGTATCCGCATCACTTCCTGATAGGCATCCATGACCTTGTTGCGAATCTCCATCATCATGTTGAAAGCGGTGTTCGCTTCTTCCACCGTTGACATCACCTGATGAACATCGGTGATCTCTCCGGCGGCCATTTTTTCAATCGACTCATCGGCTTTCACCTGCATCGTATTGACATCGCTGAGAAACCCCTGCAGGGTATCCTTGAACGACGGACCACTCTTCTGTGGCTGTTGTGCCGATACTTTTTCGGGTGCCCCGTTCTGCCTGACCGGACCTATTGAGTTTATCTCATTCATGGGTTACATCCTTTTATAAACAGCTACCGTATAAGTTGTCTCAAGTGTATCATACTTACGCATATGCGTCAAATGCTCCGCCGAGAATCCGTACCGGTGTCGCTGTCTGTACCGGCGCATATGAACGACTCACCATCGCTCCCGGGCGCAACGGCAGGGATGGTACTCCTGAACCCTGTAGAGGTTGTTGTGATCGCGTTTTGACCGGACGTTCCACCCCCCTTGCTGCAGTTTCCAGTCCCTGATTACGCAACCGCGCCGCATTGGAAAGTTGCATGAACCGTGCCCATTGATCCTGACTGCTGATTCCACCTGGCTGCATGATTATCGCTCCTAAAGTTGTAGTGCCTGCATTGCCATGCTTTTGGTTGCATTGAAAGCGGTCACGTTCGCTTCGTAAGCACGGGTAGCCGCGATCATATCGGTCATCTCTTCGATAATGTTCACATTCGGCATGGCGACATACCCATTCTCGTCGGCATCGGGATGTACCGGATCGTATACCATTTTCGGCGGTCGGGAATCTTCACGAATTTCAGCGACTGAAACACCATTGCCGAAAAAACGCTCGTCACGTGGAAAATTCGCCGGTGGAATGGGAAGGTGGCCGTTCTCGGTTTGCGTGCCCCCCAGAGCCCGTACTTTATTGAGTAGTCTGACATCCCGCCGGTCGCTGTCGGCGGTAAAGACCACAAACTGCCGCCGGTACGGACCACCATCAGCGGTACGACTGGTTTCGGCATTGGCGAGATTCGATGAAATCGCATTCTGCCTGATACGCTGTGCCCGCATCCCTGAAGCACTGATCTCAAGCCCCGAAAAAATACCCGCCATCGGCATACTGTAACTCCTTCAATTATTGTATCGGCTTCGCCAGAATTGCCGCATTGATCTTTTTGAATACACCCTGTCCGAATTTAACCGCGTAGTTGTACATGATCTGCGTCTCGGCAAGATTCGCCATTTCCATATCGATATCAACGTTATTAACACCGCTCGGCTGGGTCGGATCGTACGGATGATACGCCTCGGCATTCACATCCGAAAGATTTTTCCGACCGAGATCGAGGTGCTGTTCAGAGGTTTTCGACCCCTTAAGCCGTGTCCGGTCGAGCGCCGTGCGAAGCTCCTCTTCAAACGAAACCTCAACCCGTCGATATCCGGGTGTGGTCACATTGGCGATGTTGTTGGCAATCGTCCGGCTGCGGAGCATGGCGGCATCCATCGCCCGGGTAAGTACCGGTAGATTGGTTTTATTGAGCAGTATTTTCTCAAGCATCGTATTCTCCAATGAACCTGATAATTAATCCGCTTAAATACCTTTTTGAAGTAAGCAATCGGGATGCCATCAACCTATAGCCGCTCCCCTAAAGAGACCCTCCAGCCGGTATAATTCTACAACTGTTTGATTTTTATTAAATTATGCAATTAAATCGATACCACCATTTAAAAAAATCACGATTTTACTCAAGCCGAAGGAATTTTCTGCCGATAAGCGGGCGGATTTTTTTGCCGTGTGGAGGGAAAATTTTGCTGGGAGAGGTTGGGGACTAGTGACAGAGTGACGGGGAGACAGGGAGACAGGGAGAAGCAATCAATAAATGGCTGTGCTTGCGTGAATAATTAATAGTATTTATATGGTGGCATGCTCATTCATGACCTACCGAATACAACATCAGCGGCAGTACTGCGGAGGAGGAGTCAAACCGGGGTAAAGAGTGAATATAGAACGGCGGAAATAGCCCTCTCAATTAAAGGTACAATCACACCTGCTTGCGATACCGTTTAAAATCGATCCCGAGCTTATCGATCTTGTACTGGATAATCCGTTTCGTGGTACCGAGCAGCCGGGCGGCTTCGCTCTGGTTCCCTTCGGTATCCTTGAGGGCATCGACGATAAGTTCCTTCTCGTAGGCGGCGACCATGTTCTCGAAAGAGTCGTTGCGTTTACCCTTGAGAATCGGTTCCTTGAGCTGTATGGTGGGCGGCAGATCGTGTCCCTCGAGCACGTTGCCGTTAGTAACGAGCGTCGACCGTTCGATCACGTTTTCGAGTTCCCGCACGTTGCCCGGCCAGTGGTAGGCACTGAGCATGTCGATAGCCGGTGTCGAGATCCGTTCGACCTTTTTGTAATGCAGCTGTGAGTATTTCTTGACGAAGTAATCCGCCAGCATGAGTACGTCGGCGCCACGCTCGCGCAACGGCGGCAGGATAATGGTGAAAACGTTAATGCGATAGTAGAGGTCTTCCCTGAACCGGCCTTCCCGCACATCAACTTCGAGATTCCGGTTGGTGGCGCAGATGAGCCGCACATTCACCCGGATCGAATCGTTCCCCCCTACCCTCTGGAATTCTTTTTCCTGAATTGCGCGCAGGAGACGACTCTGGGCACCCGGTGACATCTCGCCGATCTCGTCGAGAAAAAGTGTGCCATTGTCGGCCGCTTCGAAACGACCGATCCGTTTCGAAGTTGCTCCGGTAAACGATCCCTTCTCATGGCCGAAAAGCTCACTTTCGAGCAGCGACTCGGGAAGTGCCGCACAGTTGACCGGAATGAACGGTCCGGCTGCAACCATACTCTTCTGATGGATGGCCCGTGCCACTAACTCCTTGCCGGTACCGGTCTCACCACGGATCAGTACACTAGTACTCGAAGGAGCGACCTGGGCGATCTGGCGGTATACATTGCGCATGGAGGAACTGTTGCCGATCATCTGATCGGGTTTCCCGCGGTTTTCAAGATTTTTTCTGAGTTCGAGATTTTCCTGCTCAAGAGAATGGATACGGTTGTACTGCTGCCTGCGCACATCCACGGTCTGAGCGATAAGATCAGCAACAGCTTCAAGAAACCGTAACTCACCATCGAGGGTCACCGCATCTTCAACCGCTACCCGGTCAGCGGAGAGAGCCCCGATAACGGAGGTACCCGTTTTCACCGGTACACAGAGAAACGCCAGACTTGAAATCTGGATATTTTTCCGGGCACCGGTTTTATCGAGAAACTGTGGTTCCTCGTTGAGCGACGGAACCGCGATGGGTCTTCCTGTGGCAACGACCTTACCCGTAATACCTTCTCCCGGACGGTACTTTCCCTTACGAATCTCATCTTCGGAAAGCCCCCGTGCGACATCGATCGCAACCTCGTTATTGTCCGGACTGAGTATCGCGATCATACCGCGTTTCATACCGGCCAGCTCCTCCAGTATCCCCAGAATCTCCATCATGGTCTCTTCAAGCTCCTTACCCGAAGCGAGAAGATGGGCAACCTGATACAGGACCGTCAGACCATTGAAACTGAGTTGCTGCTGGATACTTTCACTTTGCATGACCTTTTTCCTTCCGGGTTTCAAAAATAGTACACCGTAAAAGGAAGAACAATTAATTAATCACAAAAACGGCCCAAATGAAAAAGCGGTTCATTTTTGTACCAATTTAAAAGTATTATCATGCAGGTTCAACGACAAGATGAATTTATTGCTTAATTTTTTTTCCATGACCTGTTCTACCGCGTTGAAAACCATATCAACGGCAAATAATTCAATCGTGCATAAATAACTCAATTACCGATAAAATTCTATATATATTATTTTTATGGGCATTTTTGGGCATGGAGATCAGAATTAATAAAGTATCATTACGGAGGGAGATGGGATGAACCGAAGGTTAATCGCTTTAACAATGTTATGCCTAAGCTTGACAACTTACACATTTTCTGCACCCTACTATGGGGAATCATTTGAACTTGAACAACCGGACGGTTCAAAAGTTCCTGTAATCGTCTGGGGTGATGAATTCTATCAACGGGTTGAATCCCCTGATGGATATACTTTAATAAGGAACAATGAAACCGGTTGGATCTGTTATGCGGAACTCTCCGCCGACTCCTCCGAACTTGTTCCAACCGATCGATTATACCAGCCGGCTACCGGATTACAGAAAGCGATCGGTACTTCGACCGGCAACCTTAACCAGCATGTCCGGATTTCCCGAAACGCCCGGCTTGCCAGACATCGTACCATTCGAAAACAGCTGCTGGGCGAGGAAGCCACCTCTGAGGAAAACGGAATTCAATCCGCACCATCAGCGGCAACAGCGGCAGCCCCACCTGCCACCTCCTCGCTGGAACGGAACAGACCGGTAACCGGGGAACTTACCGGTTTAACCATTCTGATAGATTTTTCTGATGAAACCGGTAGTATCGCCATTGATTCAATCAGGGATTTCGTGAACAAACTCGACTATACCGGTTTCCGTAACAACGGTTCGGTACGTGACTTCTATCTGGATGTGTCCGGCGGCAAGGTGGATTATCAGAATATTGTTGTTGGGTATTACCGGGCGAAAAATCCGAAAACCTACTACGACAGCCGCTCTGCATCATTCGGGACCCGCGCACAGGAACTGATCAAAGAGGCGCTTGCCTGGCTGCAGAATGACGGATTCGATTTTTCGACACTTTCAACTATCAGTTCATCATCATTCGGCAGCACACGCAAAACGGTCCAGGCGATCAATGTGCTTTATGCCGGCAGTCCAACCCAGGGATGGTCGCAGGGACTATGGCCGCACCAGGGAAGAATGAACAATGTCGCAGTCGGTGGTGACGCATACGCCTCAGTCTACCAGATGACCAATATCGGTACGCAATTGCGCCTGGGAACCTTCTGCCACGAAAACGGCCACATGCTGTTCAGCTGGCCCGATCTGTATGATTACGGTGGTGAATCGGGGGGAGTCGGCGTGTTCTGCCTCATGTGCAATACCGGTACCACCAATCCGGTTCCCCCCTGCTGTTACCTGCGTGATTACAGCGGCTGGGATGTGGTAACGGATATTACCGATATGCTGCAGGGCACCGTACTCACTCAGCTGCCGGACAACACGAACAACTCGTTTGTTTATCGTCATCCGTCAAATGACCGCGAACGTTTCTATATCGAGGCACGTCGCAAGTCAGGCCGTTACGCCACACTGCCGGATACGGGATTCCTGATCTGGCATGTCGATCAGGACGGATCGAACGATGATGAACAACGTACCGCCAATCAGCATTATCTTGTTTCGCTCGAACAGGCGGATAATCTTTTCGAACTGGAAGGAAACCGCAACAGCGGGCGAAGAGGCGATCTGTTCCGAGCCGGATACGCCGATCGTTTTGACGACAATACCGGTCCCGATGCCCACTGGTGGAATGGATCGAATTCCGGCCTTAAAATCTTTAATATGAGCGATGTCGATGATACCATGAGTTTCAGCATCGGTGAAATCGCCACGACAGTATACACCATAACTGCCTCGTGCGGTGAAAACGGTGTGCTCAATCCATCAGGCAAGATCTCGGTGCCAACCGGAGCGAACCTGCGCTTTGTCGCCATTCCCGACAGCGGGTATCAGATCGATGCCGTCACCATTGACGATGCAGTAGCGGTACTCTCCGACACCATCAACATAAGCGCTATTACTGCAGATCATACGCTGAGAGTGGTTTTTGGGCTCAAAGGCGCGCTACGTGTGGTAACCCCCGAAGCGGGTGCCGTATTTTTTGCAGGAGATACGACGAAAATCACCTGGCGTTCACAGGGAGTAACCCTGTCGGGAATCGCAGCATCGTTCAGCACCAACGGAGGAAAATCTTTCACTCCAATCGGTACCACCCTGCCACCGACCGATACCGCCCTCATCTGGATCGTCCCGGTAGTGGAAAGCGACTCATGTGTCGTCAAACTGGCGGATACCGACGCCAACCCGACCGCACAGTCGGGCATGTTCTCCATCAGAAAAAAACCGGCGATGACGATCCTGACGAATCAGCTGGCGGTCACCATCGACAGCGGCACCACGCAGCAGCAACCCTTTGCGGTCACCAACAGCGGAACCGGCGATCTCACCCTCACCGCCACCACGAAGGGACAGCTTGACAAAATACTCATCAACGAACTGTGGCTGGGAGCCGATGCCACCGCTCCCGACGGCATTGAACTGCTTAACGCCGGTCCCGACATGGATCTTTCGGGGTGGCAGATCGTGTGGGACGACAACAAATCGAGCTCGGGAACGTTCACCTTCCCCGAAGGGTTCGTTCTTAAAAGCGGATCGACCTATACGATCGTCGATCAGTCGAATGACTCAACCGCCAATTCGAAATACATGGGCATCAACGCCGTCTGGCAGTACTCCGATTCACTGCAGGTCGCGGTGACACTTCTCGACGCCATGGGACGGGGAGTCGACTTTGTCAAAACATCGGGCATCCCGATTCTGCCGCCGGACGGCACCACCTGGTCGGGGAACGGTGTACCGCTTTGTGCATCCGTTCAGCGCAACGGTGTTGCCAACCACAATTCCGCCAGTGACTGGATATGTTCCGAAACGGCAACGTTCAAAGCACGCAACGAATCGCAGCAGCTCCCGCCGACCCCTCCGTTGATCTCGGCGACACCGCATAAAGCAACGACGATCGGCGGCACCAGTTCCAATCTCACCCTTACGCTCGACGCAAGTACCGTTGTTGCCGGTATCTATACCGATACACTGATCGTCTATCACAACGACCCGTCGAAACCTTCCCCGGTGCTTGTTCCCTGCGTGATCACGGTTACCGCACCATCGAAGGTAGTGGCGACCCGAAAGCGATTCGAGCAGGAATCCCCGGCACCGCGTTTCATTGCCGCGCCGAACCCGGTCCGGTCCGGCGAACTGCTCCATTTTGAATACCACCCCAGAGGGGATGAACAATCGGGAGAACTCTCGATTTACAACCGTGTCGGCGACCGCATAGCCGCACAACCGGTTGACTTCTCCCGGGTAAACGCACTCACCCGCAAACCGGTGCAGTTCACCTGGTCACCGCAGAACGGCAACGGCAGTGCTTTGACAAAAGGTACCTGTATCGCCCGACTGGTCGTGAAACATGCCGGCGGAAGCCGGGAGATGTTCTCCGCCAAAATCGGCGTACGTTAGCACCCTCAGTGCAGTATGACACCGATTGACGAAGTCGCGTCCGTGTTCGCATGGGCGCTTTTTTTCATCATAGATGACCTACCGTCACCCCGGCTCCTGCCCTGCGGGATAATGTGGAAACGTGACGCTCCTGCGGGACTCAGACGTTTTATTTATACCATTTGCCATAGCCATTTCGACCCGATCGGCCTTGAAGACATTTGAGTGCCGCCGGTACGCAATATTTATAGTACAAAGTCAATGTGATAAATTGAGATCCGCAGGATCGGCATGTTCCCTTTAGTGCGACCAGCGAAATGAGTTGCTCCCTTTTCTCATTCATCCCGCCCGGCGGGATGAATCCTGGATACTATATGCCTGATATTTACGAATATGCGTCCATCACTTTCCAGGGATCTCCCTTGATACTATATTATTATCAAAATTATTATCAAATTTTCCGAAGATACCGGATCATGAATCACCGACAGTAGAACAACACCGGTGTAACGTTTTCATTACGGAAACCGCTTCACCGGTATCGTCATCGTTCCCTCAAGGATCATCACATGAAAGCATCGTCACGTTTCAGAAGCATTCACCGGTACCCTTTCATTCATCTGGTACTCGTGCTCATTATCGTCGTTTGTGCGACACACCCTACCTTCGCAGCGGATGCGCGCTACAAAAGGCAATGGTACCTCATCGATTCCCTCATCGATATGCGGCTTACCGCAACGGCGACCGATTCGGTGAACGTACTGCTGAAATCGGTGAAAGCGGCCGGTGACGGTGAGCAGACGGTCAAGGCGCTCATCTACCTGATGCGACTCGGATCGTTCAAGGAGGAAGACGCACTTGTCAAATCAATCGATCTCCTGAAACAATCGATCAGCGGAACACCACCGCCGGTACGTTCGATTCTGTACTCGATGCTCGGCGAGTGTTACCTGCACTATTACCGGAACAATCTCTGGAGGTTCCTTGACCGTACGCAGACCACCGCCCCGACTCCGGAGGATATGCGCACCTGGGATCTGCGTACCATTATGGAACATACGACCGATGCGTACCTGCAATCACTGGGGAATGCCGCCGCACTCAAATCCGTCAGCCTGACGGAGTTCGGTGAAACCATCATCGAACACCGAAACGATGTATCCCGCTGTCCCACCCTCTACGATCTGCTCCTTCACCGGGCTATCGACTTTTTTTCGATTGACGATAACGAACTGACCCGTCCCGCGCTTGAATTCACCATTGACCGTTCCGATTATTTCAAACCGTACGAGGCGTTTGTCCGGTTGAAGATTACCACCCGCGATACTTCCTCGTTGAAATACCGGGCATTACGCCTGCTCGGGGAATGTATCGCGTTTCATGCGAAAGATGCCGATCCGACCGCACTGATCGCCGCGGATCTCAAACGGCTCGATTTCGTGAAAGAGCGATCGGTACTGGAAAACCGCGATTCGCTCTACCTCGCCGCGCTACGGTATCTTCAGAAAAAGCTATCCCGATACCCCGCATCAGCCGAGGTCACCGCCAGGATCGCCGAGCATCTTTACGCGCAGTCACAGAGCACGCTGCGGAACCCCGACGACCCCGCCCGATGGCTGGGCCGTGATGCAATCGCACTGTGCGATAAAGCCATCCGGACATTTCCGGACACGTACGGTGCGGATCGCTGCAAGGCACTTGCCGACCGGATCCGTGAAAAACGGCTTGACTTGACGGTAGCGAATACCGTTCTTCCCGACAAACCGTTCAACATACTCCTCACCTGCCGCAACCTGACTAAAGTATACTGGCGACAGGTGCCGTTCGACGCCGCCCGGTGGCGTACTCTGGTCTCCAACGTCCGCAACGACAGTGTCGCCTCGGCGCTTGCCGCCGTCGTGCCGACAAGGGAATGGAGTACCGCATTGCCGGACAGGGGTGATTACCGGTCGTACTCCCTGGAAATCGCACAGGAAAAGCTCCCGCTCGGTCATTACATCATTCTCTGTTCCACCAGCCCGAAGTTCTCCTGCAGCGACAATGCAGTCGTCTGGGGAGCAGTTCAGGTTACCCGTCTCGGCTATATCACCCGGACGCTTCCGAGCGGGGAACAGGAATTCCGCCTGCTCGACCGCCGGACAGGCACGCCACTGCCGGGAGTAAAGGTAACAGGGTATACGCAGGAATACAGCCGGAAAACCCGCACCTACCACGATGTCACTGCAGGTGCCTGGATATCCGATGCGCGGGGGCGGGTGCTCATTCCTCCGAAAAAAGGAAAGCAGCGGAATATTTCGATCGTCTGCACCTCCGGAAACGACCGTTTCGATTCCGATCGCCGGTTCTACCTGTACCGCTACGGAACTCCTTCAAAAAAGATGCAGCATCGGACCTTCTTCTTTACCGACCGGGCGATATACCGGCCGGGCCAGACCATCTATTTCAAGGGAATCATGCTCTCCACCGACGGTGAAAAAAGTGAAATCGCCGCAGGACGCAAAACCACCGTCAGATTGTATGATGTCAATGGCCAGGAAGTCGCTCATCTCGACCTTTCCTCGAACGCCTACGGTTCGGTTCACGGATCGTTCACCGCACCGACGGGAGTACTCAACGGTCAGATGCATATCTCCAACGGTGAAGGAACGCAGTATGTAGCGGTTGAGGAATACAAACGCCCGAAATTTTCGGTAACGGTCAACGCCTACAAAGGAGTCAGCAGACTGGGTGATTCAATCCGGATCTCCGGCAGAGCGACCGCCTATTCCGGACAGGCGATCGGCGATGCACAAGTACAGTTCCGTATCGTCCGTGAGGCCCGGTTTCCGCAGTACTGGTGGTATCGATGGCAGCCGCCGCGCCGGGAAAGTACGATGGAAATCGGCAACGGTTCCGTCGCCACCGATGATACCGGCGGCTTCTGTATCGATTTTATCGCGCTGGCCGACCGTTCGATACCCCGGAGTGACGATCCGGTTTTTACCTATACCGTTACCGTTGACGTTACCGACATTACCGGAGAAACACAATCGGCAACCGGCTCGGTCAGGGTAAGTTATTCTTCGATGCACCTTGACTTGAACATTCCCCGGGAAGCAGCCACCGGAAACCCGCTCGAACTGTCTCTTTCCTCAGCCAACACCAACGGCACATTCGTACCGGCAACCGGTGAGATCTCGATCCACCGGCTCAAGCCACCGGCGACAGTATACCGTTCCAGGCTCTGGGAACGTCCGGATACCGCACTCATGACCGAAACGGACTATCGCGAACGTTTCCCCGGTGATCTTTACGGAAATGAAAATGACATCACCACCTGGAAACGGGGAAAACAGGTTTTCAAAACGGGATTCTCCACCCCGAAGGACTCGACCATCACTCCTTCGAAAAGCGCCGGATGGCCCCCCGGCGTTTACGTGGCCGAGGGACGTACCACCGACCGCGACGGCAGAAAAATTGTTACCCGGCGATACTTCACGCTCTATTCCGAAAAGGGAGAAAAACTGCCCTTTCCGCAGGCTGATTTTTTTGTGCCCGTCAGGGATGCCGGAGAACCCGGTTCCACCGCCCGATTTCTCGTCGGATCGGGATATGAAAACGTTACGGTGCTGTATGAAATCGAACACAAACGTAAAATTGTCAGAACCGCATCGCTGGAGATCGATAACGGACAGAAACTTATCGAACTGCCCATAGAAGAACAGCATCGCGGAGGATTCTCACTGCACGTCGCATTCATGCACGATAACCGTGTCTACCTGCACAGCGCCACGGTTTCGGTACCATGGACCAACAAGGAACTTGCCCTTTCATTCGAAACCTTCCGCGATAAACTCACTCCCGGTGAAAAGGAACAGTGGCGACTCAAAGTCACGGGGAAAAACGGCGACAAGGTCGCCGCTGAAATGGTCGCGGCTCTTTATGACGCCTCACTTGACGCATTCACCCCGCACGGATGGACATTCAGTATTTATCCGATGTACAGCGCCGGACAGAGCTGGGGTTCCGACAACGGGTTTTCCGTCGGCCACTCCCAGAGGTGCGAACATGACTGGAATACCCGTTTTGTTCCGCGTACCCGATATTATCCGATGCTGAAATGGTTCGGTTACGGATTCCAGGGAGGCCGGGGAGGCTACGGAGGCGTTAATTATGACGGAATTGAAAGGATGTCGTATGAATTGAAGAGCAGTCCGGCTCCCTCTAAAGCACCGGTACGCCGCGCCAAGGTAATGAAAATGGAAGGGAATACCTCAGACAATGAATCACCAAGTCAGGCACCGGCAGCACCACCTCCTGCACCGCCTGCTGCGACCGGTAAAACCGAACCCGATCTCACGAAGGTCGTCGCGCGCACCAATCTGAACGAAACCGCCTTTTTCTTCCCGACACTCACCACCAACGACAGCGGTGACGTGGTAATCAATTTCCGGATACCCGAGGCACTCACGAAATGGAACATGCTGGGATTCGCCCACACGAAAGATCTGCGGTACGGACAGCTGACCGGCAGTCTCATCACCCGTAAAGATCTGATGATCGTTCCGCACCCCCCCCGTTTTTTCCGCGAAAACGACCGGATTACCTTTACCGCGAAAGTATCCAATCTCTCCGGTAAGAAGCTCAATGGAACGGCGCAGCTGTTTCTTTTCGATGCCGCAACCATGCAACCGGTGGATTCAGCGTTCGCCAACCGGACCGCACAGCGGAAGTTCAATGTGGAAAAAGGGAAAAGCGCTCCGCTTTCATGGGATCTTTCGGTACCCGAGGGAATCGGAGCGGTTACCTTCAGAGTCGTCGCGAAAGCGGGCACGTTCAGCGACGGAGAAGAACAGATGCTCCCGGTGCTTACCAACCGCATGCTTGTCACCGAAACGCTGCCTCTTTCCATACGGAAAAAGGGAACAAAGAAGTTCACGCTGCAGAATCTCGTTTCGAACAACGGCGGATCAACCACCCTGCGCAACCACCGGCTCACCCTCGAATTCACCACCAATCCGGTCTGGTATGCGGTGCAGGCGCTCCCCTACCTCATCGAATACCCGTACGAATGCGCGGAACAGCTTTTCAGCCGGCTGTACGCGAACAGTCTCGCATCGCACATTGTCAACTCCTCACCGCGCATCAAGGCGGTGTTCGCTCAGTGGAAAACGCGAAGCCCCGACGCACTGCTTTCCAACCTCGAAAAGAACAGTGAACTCAAGGCGCTCGCGCTCGAGGAGACCCCCTGGCTCCTTGACGGGAAAAACGAATCGGAGCGCAAACAACGCATAGCCCTGCTCTTCGATCTCAACACCATGGCCGACGGCACCGAACGCGCACTCCGACGGCTCCGGAAAATGCAGCTTCCCGAAGGCGCGTGGCCCTGGTTCGAAGGTTCTTCCGCCGACCGGTATATCACCCAGTACATTGTTACGGGTCTGGGCCGCCTCGAGCATCTCGGGGTGATTCACGGTGAAAAGGATGAGCGACTAGCCGCCATGCTGCGATCGGCGTTGCGTTATCTTGACGAGGAAATCAGAGATGACTACCGGTATATCATGCAGCATTTCGATCCGGAGAACGACCACCTCTCGGAAATTCATATCCAGTATCTGTACATGAGGAGTTTTTTCGGAAATACCGACATCGCAACCGGCTGCAAAAAGGCGTTCGACTACTTTGACGGACAGGCCAGACGGTACTGGACAAAAAAAAGACGGTATATGCAGGGAATGATCGCTCTCGCTCAGCACCGCGGCGGTGCGACCAAACTCCCGGAAACCATCATCCGCTCTCTTAAAGAAAATGCTCTCGTCAATGAGGAAACCGGCATGTACTGGAAGGAAATGTACGAGGGACATTCATGGTGGTGGTACGAGGCGCCGATTGAAATGCAGTCGCTCATGATCGAGGCATTCGAGGAAGTGGCACACGATACCATAGCGGTGGAGGAGTGCAAAACCTGGCTCCTTAAAAGCAAGCAGACGCAGAACTGGCGCACCACCCGGGCGACCGCGGAAGCCTGTTACGCACTGCTGCTCCGCGGCACCGACCAGCTCGAAAAACAGCCGGAGGTCACCATCAGACTGGGAAAATTTTCCGTCAACCCGCAAAAGCAGAAGGAACTCTCCACCGAAGCGGGAACCGGCTATTTCAAAACGGCATGGACCGCCGACCGGATCACTCCGGATATGGGCAGCGTTTCCGTCACGACGGACCGGAACACTGTTTCGTGGGGAGCGGTCTACTGGCAGTATTTCGAACAACTCGATAAGATACAGCACGCTTCGACCCCGCTGCGTATCGATAAAAAACTGTACCTGCGTAAAAACGGCGATACCGGCCCCAGGCTCACCCCCGTTACCGGGAAAGCCGTGCTCAAACCGGGAGATCAGCTGACGGTGCGTATCGAACTGCGGGTTGATCGCGATATGGAGTATGTACACATGAAGGATATGCGCGCGTCGGGTTTCGAGCCGCGAAACGTGTTTTCCGGTTACCGGTGGCAGGACGGACTCGGTTATTACGAGAGTACCAGAGATGCGGCAACCAACTTCTTCTTCCCGGCACTCGGAAAAGGGACCTACGTTTTCGAATACCCTCTGTCGGTCGCGCATGCGGGTGATTTTTCGAACGGTATCACCACGATTCAGTGCATGTATGCTCCTGAATTCACCAGTCAGTCGGAAGGAGTCCGGGTTAAAGTACAAAAGCGGTGATTCGGATCCCGAACCGTTTCCGCCGCTTTTCCCACTCAATATAATTATCCGGCGGCGGTGTTCCGACACTGTTACAGCAACCTTACCAGGGTAGGTTATACGCTGATCCATGATAAATTCCCCCTACGCTGCCGCAGATACCACTTTAAATCAGAAGAATCGAAAACAAATCTTATTCAACTACCACCATACGGAGGATCCACCGTGAAACAGTTTGCCGGAATACTCACACTTCTATTGGCTTTTTCAACCGCCTTTTCGGCACCGAAATTTCCCTTTCCACAGCAGGCGAAATATCAGTACGGCATCATGCCGGCGGGCGTAAGCCCCCGTCACGTACAGTCGGTGTATGATATCTGGCTCAAAGGATACTACGAGGAATCGGGAAGTCAGGCCCGGATCAAATTCGATGAACCGGAGAACACCGTCAGTGAGGGTATCGGATACGGCATGCTCATCATGGTGTTCATGGACAATGCGGACAACAATACCCAGGGGAAATTCGACAAGTTGTGGAATTACTACAAAAGCCATCTTGACGGCAACGGTCTGATGAACTGGAAAGTTCAGGGATTCACCTCGAATACTCCCGGAAGCGGTGCGGCAACCGACGCGGAACTCGATGTCGCGGTGGCACTCATCATGGCCGATAAACAGTGGGGCGGCAGTTACCTTACAGAAGCCAAATCACTCATCGGAAAAATCTATTCCTTCGAAGTGGCCAACAATCTGCTCAAAGGGGGCGATCAGTGGGGAGAAATCAATCCGTCATACATGAGTATGGTGGCGACTCAGCTTTTTCAGCAGGTGGACGGCACCCGCTGGAGCGCGGTTCAGAATGCGTGCTACACGCTCCTCCAGAACAGTCAGAATGCGAGCACCGGACTCTGGCCCAACTGGTGTTCCGCAAGCGGAACTCCCGGCGGCGGTACCGGCAGCAATCCGACGCTGTACGGATTTGACGCCTGCAGAACCCCGTGGCGTCTCGGCTGGGCCTACGTCTGGTTCAACCACGACGGAGCACTATCGCGATGCAGTAAAATCCTCAACTGGGCAAAAAGCACCACCGGTAACGATCCTTCGAAAATCGGTCAGATGTATAATCTCGACGGAACCATCAATACCGGCGCCGGCGGCAGCGAAGACAACATCCCCACCTATCTCGGTCCGCTCACGGTTGCCGGTATGGTCAGTTCCGGCTACCAGGATTGGCTCAATAAAGGATACACCCGTCTGCGGGCGTTCGGCGGCAGCGACGACAACTACTACAACGAATGCCTGGAACTGCTTTCGATGCTGCTTTTAAGCGGCAACATGCCCAATCTGACCACCGCGACGCCCAAAACCTCCGCCACACTCACCATCAATGTCATGCCGCAGAGCGGTGGAAGCGTGACGGTTTCTCCGCAGAAAACCAGCTACACCATCGGTGAGCAGGTTACCCTTACCGCCACCAGTTCCGACCCGTCCCGGTACAATTTCATCGGATGGAGCGGTGATTACGAGGGCACCCAGGCGACGACGTCCATCAAAGTCAATTACGATATGTCGATCACCGCCTCCTTCAAGGATGCGAGCGGCGGCGACCTGCTCGATGACTGCGAAGATCAGGACGGCCTCACGCGTATGGGTACCGAGTGGTTTACCTATACCGATGTGGCCGATGACGGCGCCTCCACCGTTACGCCGGAGACGGAAGAAGGCGTGAAGTTCATGACCATGACCAGCGGTGGCTACAATTCCGACTACGCGGTAAAGGTAACCTACACGCTTGATAAAGGCGGGTTCGAGTACGACCCCTTCATCGGTGTAGGATTTCAAATGAAGAAAGACGGTAGTTCTCTTGACATACACACATCAACCGGTATCAGTTTCGCCTACAAGGGAACGTTTGGCCAGGGTGATACCTGCGCCATCAAGTGTGAAAGCGAATCGGTGACCGAACCGGGAGCGAGTTACAGCTATACTCTGCCGGGAAGCACGAGCTGGAAGGAAATCACCATCACCTGGGATGAATTTCTCCAGCCGAAATGGGCCGAAGCGGTCGATCTCGACCTTACCAAAGTCCCAAAAATTCAGTGGCAGATACAGGGAGCCAGCGGTGAATCGGGTGAGATATGGCTCGACGATATTCACCTGGTAGGATTCGATGTACCGGTGAAGACGCACTGCCCCCGTCAGCTGGTGGCACGCGGCAGAGGAGACAGAGCATTCGACTGTGTACAGTCGGGAACCGGTATAACCGTCAACTATGCGCTCGACCGTCGACAACCGGTCAGTGTCGCATTGTACGATCTCACCGGTCGCCTTGTCGCGACGGCGGTCAACGCCATTGCGGCAGCGGGCAGCCACACCGCACACTTCGATCTCGCTAACCGTACACTCGCCGGTAACAGTTACATCGTCGCGATGAGATCCAATGGTGCCACCAGAACCCGGACACTGGTGATCAGCCGGTAACAACACACCCTGTTTCTCTTCCTCTGCATGCAGGGGAAGAGAAACAGGGGTTTCCATGATTTTTCATGTACACCTACGAACCATTGTCACCTATTATCCCACTTTTTATAGTATCAGGTATGGGTTTCGGCAATCGTCTGCCCTATCCGCACGAATCCGTTGCGGCAAGACGGTCGATCTCCTCTCCGGATAGACGCCTCACAACCGGAATTGCCTGATACATCAGATCAGACATAACTGTGCAAGTCATCGAACGGGTAAAATCCCCTCAGGAGGAATAATGCTCAGAAAAAACGCCGGATTCGCACTTCTTGTGCTGCTAACGTGTTTACCATTGTTCGCGGCCGCCAAATTTCCCTTCCCGCAGCAGAGAACCTACGCCAACGGCATCCTTCCGACAGGTATCAGTTTCAAACATGTGCAGGATGTGTACGACATCTGGCTCCAAGGGTATTACGAAGAATCGGGAGACCTCGCGAGAATCAAATTCGATACTCCCACCCAGACCGTAAGCGAAGGCATCGGCTACGGCATGCTCATCATGGTCTACATGGACAATGCGACCAACAACACGCAGGCGAAATTCGACAAGCTCTGGAACTACTGGAAAAAATATCCCAGTAGTGGTTCACTCATGCACTGGAAAATAAACGGTTTCAACTCTGTCGTCGAAAGCGGATCGGCAACCGACGGCGATATCGACGCGGCACTGGCACTCGCTCTCGCTTACTATCAGTGGGGTGATGAAAAGTATCTTACCGGTGCCAAATCGATGATGAGCGCGATCAAGTCGGGGGACGTTTCCGGTAACGTACTCGACGGCGGTGATCAGTGGAACGCGATCAACCCCTCGTACATGAGCACGGTGGCCACCCAGATATTTCAGACAGTGGACCCGAGTGGCGGATGGAGCGACATACAATCCGGCTCTTATTCATCGCTGAAAGGCAGTCAGAACGGATCGACCGGTATGTGGCCCAACTGGAGCAGCGGCGGTGTCGGCAACTGCACCCAGTGTTACGGATTCGATGCGGCGCGTACTCCCTGGCGTCTCGGCTGGGCATATGTCTGGTATGGTCACGCGGATGCGAAGACCTGCTGTTCCAAAATCGTCAACTGGTTCAAGACGAAAACCGGAAATTCCCCGGGACAGATCGGCCAGATCTACAATCTCGACGGATCGATCAATACCGCCGCCGGAGGGAACAACGACAATATCCCCACGTTTCTCGGCCCGCTGGTCGTTGCGGGAATGGTCGAAGCGAGCCACCAGACCTGGGTAAATGACGGGTACACCCGCCTGCGTTCTTTCGGCGGCAGCGACGACAACTACTACAATGAGTGCCTCGAACTGCTCACCATGCTGCTGCTCTCCGGCAACATGCCCGATCTTTCGACCATTCAACCGAAAACCACCGCGAAACTGACCGTGTCCGTTTCTCCCGAAGGTGCCGGAACGGTAACAGCAACACCATCCGGCAGCACCTACGCGATCGGCGACAAGGTGACCATCACCGCCACTTCTTCCGATCCGTCAAAATACAACTTCGTGAGCTGGGGCGGCGACATCGATGCGTCCGCAGCCACCACCGAATTGACCATGATCGGCGACCTGAACATCATCGCCACGTTCAAGGATCAGGGGGCACAGGATCTCATTGACGACGGTGAAGACGGTAACGCGAAAACGGGCCTGAAATCAAGCTGGTACACTTACAACGACAGCGCGAGCGGCGGCAGATCGACCATCACTCCGCTTACCGGCAGCAAAACCGCATTCACCATGACCGACGGCGGCTACCAGTCGGAAAAAGCGGCGAAGATCACCTGGAAACTCGACAAGGGAAGTTTTTCAGGCAATCCCTACGTGGGAATCGGTTTCATGATGAAATCCAACAGTAGCGCGCTTGATATCAGTGAATCCACCGGCTTGCTGTTCTACTACAAGGGAACCTTCGGCGACACCTCCTGCGCCGTCAAGATCGAATCGGAAGCGGTAACGGAATCCGGTGCAAGTTACAGCTATTTCCTCAAACCGAGTACCTCGTGGAAGGAAGTAAACATTACCTGGGATGATTTTCAGCAGCCCAAATGGGTTACCAAACCGGCGAATCTCGACCTTTCAGTCGTCACGAAAATCCAGTGGCAGACACAGGCGCAGAGCGGTTCCACGGGAGAACTCTGGCTCGACGAAATTCATCTGCTCGGTTATTACATTCCGGTTGCCATCTGTCCTCGCTCATTGCATCGGGGTGCCGTCCTGCTCGACAATCTCAGTGTCGGTTCCTCCGGCATCATCGGGTACACCGTCAGCCGCACGGGCCAGGTATCACTCTCCCTGTACGATCTCACCGGGCGTCTGGTTCGAACACTGGTGAACGGAAATCACCAGGCGGGAAGCTACGAAGTTCCCTCATCGACCGTTAGGGAAGCACTTTCCGGCGGGAGTTACATCATCCGACTGCATACACCGGAAGGAACGTCGAGCGATCGGATGGTAGTCGGTAGATAACCTCTCCCCCGCCCCGCAACCGGACAGTACATTTTAAAAAAAACGTTCCACGTTTCAAGGAAATTATCGTGGTTTCCAGATAATTTCTTTTATCTTCCAGTCTTTTAAAATATCCGGTGGAGGAAGCTCACCATCCGGCCCATTGTATTCACCGGAAAAGAGGTAGTGAATATGTTTTGACCGGGAATCCCGGCAAATGACGTAACCGGAATATTCTTCACTGCTGGCGGTGCAACACGATACCAGGCTGTCCTTGATGACAGTGGAATACGTAAACCCGATTCCCGGGCCCGTACTGTTCCTTATCCTGGAACTCCGTACTTCAATACTGAAAATGGATGCTTCCGTGTAATCCGGATTTATAACGAGCAGGATTTCTCCGTTTTCGGCAACCTGCAATGCCGGAAATTCCTCCCCTTCAGTCGAGCGTATGACTTTATCGACGGTGTATTGCGGGAAGAGTCGTTCGATTTCCTTCTTTTCAAACGCCGTTTGTCCGGTTATCGGACCGACACCGTTTTCACTGATAATTATTTCACCCGCAGAATCCGCTGTGTCTGTTACCGTGGAGGAATTCGCCGGAGAAATCGGTAGAGATGCAATCAGAAACAACTGCATATTCAGCGAGGTGGTGAATGCGCAGCATTTGAGCAATTTGAACATTATATACTCTCCCTCGTTTGAAAAACATCCATACTGCCGGGGTTCTTCATAATATAATAATTAATTCATTCACAAGGTTCGAACGGAAAAACGATTCCCGCTTCATAAACCGAAGTAAAATATTTTTTTAGATACTTCACCCGTAATTATTGACGGGAAAATGATTAGACAAAATATAAACCGGTTTTTCATAGCATATGTTTCCTGTTGTTATTGTCGTAAACAGCGTGGAATCATATTTTGTGTATGGTGCGAACTGCATTCGTCGGTGTAGAACAGTCTGTTCTTCGTCAAGCCCCGCCGCTTGTTCTGCGGCAGTCTTCACAATGGCAATACGTTGCCGGTCCCAATTCTTCATTGTATTTTTTCCGGAAAATCACCGGAAAACGGGAATGCTTTTCATAAGAACAGTCTTTCCCGCGCGCGCTTCAACCAGATAGCAGCCGGTAGACGTTAGTCCGGCATTCCAGAAAAAATGATGGTTACCTGCAGGCAGATCTTTCTCGACGAGTGATGCCACCATTCGTCCGGCAAGGTCGTACAGATTGATCAACACCTTGTCGTTCCGGTAAAGCCTGATCCCTATCGAAAGAGGTTGTCCCGGGTTGTGGATGACCGTAACGATCGCTTCCCGATGACGACTGTTTATACGTCCGCTTTTCACTCCGGCAGCATCCATCAGCTCCGAAAGCGGCCTGCGCCATACGCTGCGATTTTCCGTTCCGGCATAGACCGTACTCTCATTGAACACCAGAGACGTAATGTTGTTATTCATAAGCCCGGTACCCGCCTCATGCCAATGCATGCCGTCGTCCAGCGAAATAAATACGCCTCCGCCGTCGCAACCCGCAAGAAGTGTACTGTTATTCGTCGCGAAAGAACGAACGCGTCGTTTCGTCATGCCATTGTTGGCTGGCGTCCAGGTAGCTCCGTCGTCATTAGAACAGAAAACACCGGAATCGCTGCTTCCAGCAAAGAAAATTCCGTTATGAAGCGCAAGGGTATTGAGCTTGTCATCGGTGAGCCCTTCTTTGACGTACGTCCAGGTTTTTCCCGTATCCGTGGAGCGGACCATCCCACTCCAGGTCGTGGCACCTAAAATGATACCGTCCTTTGCCACCATCGAATTTATCGAGCTGATCGAACCCTGGCCCGAACCGGACACTGTCCAGGTACTACCCGTATCCGTGGAAATGGCGAAACCCTTGCTCATGGAACCGGCGATAATCATCGTGTCAATCAGCACAAGACATGTCAGGTCGGTAGTCGGAAACGGATCCATCTTTGCCCGTGACCAGTTTTTTCCTTCATCCAGTGAATACGCAAGGGGGCCGGTGTTTGTCGTGGCAAAAATAGTAGCTCCGCTCATTACCATTGAGTGTATCTCAACGATACCGTTCGTGGTGAGACCGTTATTTGACGCCATCCACGTTTCACCGTGGTTACGGGAAACGAAGACTCCGTAGCCGATCTCCCCCGTTGCCGCAAAGACCGCATCGCCTCTGAGCAGCAATGAAGTGACCGTAGTGTTGGCAAAACCATTATTGATTGCAGCCCATGTCTCTCCATTATCGGTGGAACGACATATCCCTTTCCATGTTCCGGCAAAAACAGCCTCGTCGCTCACCAGAATGTCAAAGGTGTTACCACTGCTCCCGTTTATATCCATTGCTTCCCACTCCTGGCCGTCTCCAGTGAGACGGTATGCGCCCGCGAAAATGGTGTTACCATTGACACAGCAGGCACTCAGATTCGGCGGTCTCTGGCCGGTACCGACATAGGTCCAGTTTTCGCCGTTATCGGTGGACTTGAATACGCCTTTCGACCAGGTGGCGATATAGATTGTCGTACCGGCTACCTCGATATCGGTAATCGTGCTTATACGGGTATGCCGGATGGTGTCAGCTTTTACTGTAACGGTATCGGGGTTTTCTCCTATAGTATCCAGGATTATTTCCCAGGACGTATCTACCGGAAGGCCATTATTGACTGCACGCCATCTTAGTGAATCAATATTTGAACGAAACATGCCGCTGTCGGCAGTACCGGCGAATACGGTTTCCCCGGAAACCGCCAGGGAGGTGATGTCGGTCTGCTTAAGACCACTGTTGCACCTCGCCCAGTCCACTCCGCCGTTTGTTGAACAATAAATGCCCTGTTCCATCCAGTAGCCGGATCCGACGAAAATGATTCCCTTCCCGAATGCGATGCTGCCGAGGCGAAGATTGGTGGCCAGATCGAGGGCGGTCCAATGCTCACCGTAATCCCTGGAAGCAAAGAGTCCGATGTCAATTGCTACCGCATAGACGGTCTGAGAGTCGGTTGCCAGCTTACTTATTTCCATTTTTGAAGGAAGTCCGGCACTGACATTTTTCCAGGTCGTCCCCTTGTCCGCCGATCGAAATACCTGACCGTTGTGAGTTCCCGCGAAAATATAGGATCCGCATTCAGTAAGGGAACTGACCCAGCCGAAAAACGGTCCGTTTGTCTGCTCCCATTCAGCGCCAGCAAGGGAGGCAATCAGGAATACAGATATCATGGTGATGAGCAGCCGGTTAACCGTTGCTTTATTCATGGGCGACTCCTGGTGATGCGGAAGAGAATCCGGTTCGGAGGTCTACCCCTAAATATATAGAATTTTTTCAATGTGAAAGCGGTTTATTGATTTAATTGCAGATAACCGGACCATATTTTAAAACTGTACCATATTTTCACTCGAATCGGATTTTCGTTCATGACAGGTAACGGTCGGCATATTCACAACGTAATGAATGCTTTATGATCGCTTAAGTCAATTTTCCTGATTTATTGTCTTCGCGCACGTCTTTTTCTTTGTTTTAGGCCAGTTTGCAATTGCAAACAACGTTTTTCCAGTATGTAAAGTTATTACGACCGCTCAGCCGGAAGTTTGTGGAGCCTAAAGCGGAACAAACTGTTCGCGAAGCGATCGGCGTAGCGAGCCGAAATAATTTGCCGAAGGCCAAGCGAGGCTTTGCGAGCGAAGTACTTAATACACCTACAAACTTTATGCTAATTTGACATATCCTATTTTGAGATAACCATAATAACACCCATCCCTCCAAGTAAAAAATTTACTACAAAATGAACAGTTAATGAAGGTATGATTGATTTAGTTCGTTGTGTAATATAAGCCATTGAACATGTTGCAATAATCAGAGTTGGTAACAACCAGATTTGAAAAGTGTGATATAAAGCAAAGAGAATTCCACTTATAACCCAAG
>JAFGHA010000012.1 GCA_016930275.1 Chitinispirillaceae bacterium | reverse complement strand
GGCGCGAAACATACTAGCCCGGGCTGGTATGCTGTGCGCTTTCAGCGCTCCATGGTCTAATTCGGTGTATTTAAATGGATACCCCGCAACCTGAATCCGGTTTTCAGTTGAAACAGGGCCAATACAGTCACTTTTGCAAGGACGCGATTGTTATATTATTACAGACACTTACAAGCAGAAGAGTTCCCTTGCTATCAGCATTTCATTACCGGGAGCAGATTACATGAAATTATCACTGCCACGAATAGACAAAAAAGCATTTACGGTATCCTCCCTCAAAGATAGTTCCGGAGAAGATGCCTACTGGAAATCAAAAAGTTTTGAGGAGCGTCTGAACGGTATTGAAATAAACAGGAAACTGGTATATGGCACTCGAACTTCATCCCGACTTCAAAGATTTCTTGAGGTTGCTCAACTCCCGCGAAGTTGACTATCTGCTTATCGGTGGGTATGCCGTCGGATATTATGGATACCCCCGGGCAACGGCCGACATGGATATATGGGTCGGGGTCAGTCAGGAAAACGCGGGAAAAATAATTGATGTCATGCGCGATTTCGGGTTCGGCGAAGCAGACCTTGACAATTCGCTTTTCCTCGAAAAAGACAAGGTCATCCGGATGGGTGTACCTCCGGTTCGACTTGAAGTACTCACCGGTGTTTCCGGTGTCACGTTTGAGGACTGTTACAAAAACAGGAACCGATTCGTCATCGATGGGATTCCAGTTGATTTTATTTCACTTGAAGACCTGATAAAAAACAAGAGGGCGAGCGGCAGGCACAAGGACCTGGAAGATCTCGAACATTTACAGTGAATCACCTTTTTCCTTCCGTCAAAAGAGGGCAGGTAAAAAGGTGATGTACCGATTGGACGGATATTTGTTCATTCCTTCCTCGTCAACGTCCGTCTCTGGAAGCCTGGCAGCTTGAGCGTTGATTCGAGACCGAGCTGCAGTGCCACCTCTCCTTCGCTGTCGGTATCGTGAATGAACGTATGCCCGTATTCAAGTGCCGGAAAAATACCGTGCGGCATGTGGAATGTAATACCTCCACCCGCCCTATGAGCAATATCATCAAACATATCCTCCGAAAGCGCGTCGTAGCGGATTGCGGTGCTGACGAGGTCGTTGATATTCCAGGCGCAACCGGCGAACCAGCCTGCGAGGTACTTCCGGAGCAAAGCATTGTTCATTCACGATGACGCTGTTATTTTACCATTCATATCATGCACATATCCGTACATTTCAACAGGGAGTTACCATGTCCGCTATCCAGCTCGCCATAAAAAAAGTACTTGACCGTCAGGACCTCTCCGTCGCCGAAGCGACCGAAGTATTCAACGACATCATGAGCGGCAGTACCACGGATGCGCAGATCGCCGCATTGCTTGTCGGATTGCGGATGAAAGGAGAAACTGCCGATGAAATTACCGGCGCCGCGGCGGTCATGCGTGAAAAGGTCTACCGGATCGAACCGGACAACCGGGATTTTCTGGTTGATACCTGCGGGACCGGTGGCGACGGCGCCGATACCTTCAATATCTCGACTGCAGCAGCACTGGTGGCTGCCGGTGCCGGTGCACGGGTCGCGAAACACGGCAATCGCAATGTTTCGAGCAGATGCGGCAGCGCCGATGTACTCGAAGCACTCGGTATTACCGTTACGATACCTCCCGATACAATGAAACAATGCCTTGACGAGGTGGGAATAGCATTTCTCTTTGCACCGACCCTGCACAAGGCGATGAAATACGCAATCGGGCCGCGCAGGGAGATCGCGGCACGAACCATTTTCAATGTTCTCGGTCCGCTCACCAACCCTGCCATGGCTCCCGCCCAGGTAATCGGTGTTTTTGGGGCGCACCTCACCGAGACCATTGCGACTGTTCTCAACAATCTCGGCAGTACCCGGGCGTATGTTGTACACGGTATGGACGGACTCGACGAGATTACCCTCTGCGGCGCCACCAAGGTTTCCGAACTCTCCAACGGCTCGATCCGTACCTATACACTGCAGCCGGAAAATTATGGTCTCACGCGGGCTGACCGGAGTGCGATTTCCGGAGGAGATCCTGCGGAGAATGCGAAAATCATAGTGCGAATTCTTGATGGGGAAGCTGGACCCCGACGCGACATTACCTGCCTCAATGCAGGCTTTGCTCTCGCAGCGGCGGGCGTTGCATCGACCCCTGCGGAAGGGATAGAAAAAGCGGCTGCAGCGATTGACTCAGGAGCAGCCGCAAAAAAACTGCAGCAATTGATTGATCTTACGGCCTGACACGCAGACCGGGGCGTTCACCGGAACGCCCCCTTTTCGTATTCAGTGGTTACTTTCCATCCGCAACAATATGCCGGACCATGATCACCCCTTCAATCGCGCTGATCTTTCCAACTATCGACTTATCAACCGTTCCGTCAATATCGATAATGTTGAAAGCGAAATCGCCCCGGTGACGGTTGAGCATATCGGCAATATTGATCTTTTCCGCTGCCAGCAGGGTGGTAATCTGCCCCACCATGTTCGGAACGTTGCGGTTGGCGATGATGATCCGGTGCCCCGAAGGAATACCAAGATCACAATCAGGAAAATTGACAGAGTTTTTAATATTACCGTATTCAAGATAATTACGCACCTGATTGACTGCCATCACGGCACAGTTGTCTTCCGCCTCGGGTGTGGAAGCCCCAAGATGCGGAATGGCGATCACCTTTTCATGCTTGAGCAGATCCTCATCGGGAAAATCCGTAACATACGTCCCGACGGTACCATCGGTCATCGCCTGAAACAGATCGGCATTGCGGACCAGACCGCCCCGCGAAAAATTGAGAATGCAGACACCCTTTTTCATAAGGGCCAACCGTTCCTGGTTGATCATCCCTTTAGTTTTATCATTGAGCGGGAGGTGCATCGTCAGATAATCCGATTCCGCAAGAAGACTTTCCAGGCTGCGGGCCCGTTTCACAATGCTCGAAAGCCCCCAGGCCGCTTCAACGGAGATATAGGGATCATATCCCGTCACCTGCATGCCGAGCGCCACCGCATCGTTCGCCACCATCACACCGATCGCCCCGAGCCCGATAACCCCCAGCCGTTTGCCCTTGATTTCCGGACCGGCGAAGTTGGATTTTCCCTTTTCAATCAGTTTCGGTACTTCGTCGCCTTTACCGATGAGCGTCTGTGCCCACTGCACACCGGGTATGATATTGCGGGAAGCGAGCAGCATTCCGGCGAGCACCAGCTCCTTGACTCCGTTGGCATTGGCACCCGGTGTATTGAAAACCACGACTCCGCTGTTGGCGCATGCCTCCACCGGAATATTATTGACGCCCGCACCTGCCCGGGCGATCGCCTTCACCGATTCGGGCAGTTGCATATCGTGCATCGCCGTGCTGCGAACGAGAATGGCATCGGGGTTGAGAATTTCAGATGCCACCTCGTAGCCGTTCTGCAACACGAGATTGATCCCGACCGGGGAGATTTTATTGAGTGTCTGAATTTTATACATCACCGCCATCCTTTCAATTATTTTCGGCCTCGAACGTTTTCATGAAATCAACCAGTTTCCGTACTCCTTCCACCGGCATCGCGTTATAGATACTCGCGCGCATGCCGCCTACCGATCGGTGCCCTTTGAGGTTCACCAGTCCGGCATCGGTTGCTTTTTTGATGAATTCCGCATTGAGTTCATCACCGGGAAGTACAAAGGGAACATTCATCAGCGAACGGTGCGGTTCAGCAACCGTACCCTTGAAAAGCCTGGAATTATCGAGAAAATCGTACAATAACGCTGCTTTCATTTCGTTGACTTTCTGCATTGCGGGAATTCCACCCTGTTCAACCAGCCATTCGAAAACCATTTTCGCTATGTAAATGTTGTAACAGGGCGGCGTATTGTACAGCGACTTCGCTTCGGCATGTGTCGCATAGTTGAGCATCGTGGGAGTCGCCTCCTGCGCTTCTCCCACCAGATCTTTCCTGATGATGACAAGTGTGAGTCCGGCCGGTGCCACGTTTTTCTGTGCTCCCGCATAAATGATGCCGAACCTGTTCACGTCCGTCACTTCGGAAAGAATATTCGACGACATATCGGCAACCAGCGGCACTGCACCGGTTTCCGGAAATTCCCGGTACCGGGTTCCGAAAATCGTATTGTTGGAGGTGATGTGAACGTAGGCAGCCTCCGGATCGAAGGTGACATTAGTCAAATCGGGGATATAGGAAAAATTCCTGTCCTCCGACGTGGCGACCACCCGCACGGTTCCATACCGTTTCGCCTCGGCGATGGCCTTTTTGGACCACTGGCCGGTATGCACGATATCGCACTTCTTTTTTGTCTTCATCAGATTGAGCGGTACCATTGCAAACTGCGTGGACGCTCCACCCTGCAGAAAAAGAACATGGTAATTGTCAGAGATACCCATCAGTTTCCGGAGCAGTTCTTCCGCCTCACCGATGATTTCATCATACACTTTGGAACGGTGACTCATCTCCATGACCGATTGTCCGCTGCCGCGGTAATCGAGCATCTCCGCCGCAGCTTTCTGCAGAACCGGTTCGGGCAGAACCGATGGACCCGCGCTGAAATTGTACACTCGTGCCATAGTCCTCACTCCTTTTCAAATGGTTGTTGAATTATCGTAGTACTGGTATGGAGAAGTGCCGATAGTACCCGCAATTCTCCTGAAATATCGATTGAACGGATAAACACCGCCTCATTGTCCACTTTCACTACGGTCGGGGTGAAATTGAGAATCCCGGTAACACCACCGCCACAGCACCGGTCGGCGACCTCCTGAGCGTTCTGTGGCGGCACCGCGATCATCGCCAGTTCAATACGCATCTGCCTGATGATCTCTTCAATACGATACGCCGGATACAAGGCGATCGGTGAATGTAATGTCTCAAGCCGGTTGATATTTGATTCGAAACCGGCCACCAGCCTGAATTCCTGCTGATCATACACCGAAAAATGCTCCATGAGCGCCGAACCGATTCGACCGAGCCCGACGATGCAGCACTTCTTCACCTGATTGAAACCTAGCCTGTCCGTAAGAAGGGCCAGCAGATCATCGATCGAATATTTTGTCCCGGCCGTACCGGCTGCCCCTAGAAAACTGATATCCTTCCGAATAGTGTGTGATGTCTGACCGAGCACCATACCCAGTTCATTCGAAGATATCCTGGATACCCCCTTTTTATGAAGATTCGTCAGATAATCGTAGAGTGAACTCAAGCGACATAGAACAGGAATCGGCAGACTTTTTTCCATATTGTTCCTTTTTTCACAACTAATATACCATAAAAACCACGTAAATTCAAGAGCATTATTCTTTAATCATAATAAATATGGATTATTTGGTGTTATTTGTTATTTTTTTCACATTTAAAATATATCGGTGGAAAGCGCTTTTACCGTAACAATGTCTGAAATCATCACACCATCTACTCCCCTACGAAACAGAATCACTGTCCCTTATCACCGTCCCCGACAGCATCGGAGCAGATGCATAAATTTGGAATCGTCCTATTGGAAGATTATACTGATTTTTATCCGTATTGAATCGGCGCATTATTATTTTAGTTTATTCTAGTACACTACCCTAGTGTACCAGTTATCTTTACAATATAGCAAACTGGTATAAATGTATTTCAGTTCCCGTACCATCGTATTTTTCAGGTATATGGGTATCAGTATTCCTTCAACGTGCAAAGAACTGGGGAGAGTAGCTTTGCCGTTTCAGAATCAGTGTAATTTTATCAGATTTCCATTTAATCGTCTGTACCGGTAACCGGTGATCCTCTCCCAGATCGCCAGTGATATTCAGTGATATATTGTTGTATCTTGTCCACTTGGGAGGGATATGTCTATTTGTAAAAAACGATTTTCCTTACTAACCACCGTTATTTTAATTGCAGGGTTCCTGCCGTTAGAATCGTTCGGTGCTCTTCCACAATCGTTTGTCGATTCCACGAATGCGATCATCGAGACGTTACGCAAACGGGATTGTTTTGTTTCCGTTGCAGGAGACAGCCATCAGCCTGCCGGGCAGATTATTTCCATACGGCAACTCAATAACCATTTCGGTTTCGGCGCATCGATCGGGAAAAAGTGGTTTTTTCAATACGACAGCGCCACTTACGGTGATGCCTTCCGCCGATATTTCGACTGGGCGACCCCCGAAAATGAGATGAAATGGGATGTGAATGAAGAGTTGGGAGATTATCAGGACTATGCTGATGCCGACTGGCTGATCTCCTGGTGCGATCAGTATCATATTAAAGTTCGCGGGCACAATCTCTTCTGGAACGAAAAACGGGAGTGGATACCCGACTGGGTAATGGAAATTTATGCTGAAGATACAGCCGGTTTCAAGGCAACGATGAAACGGCGCCTCGACAGCACGATGACTCATTTCAAAGGTAGAGTCGCTCACTGGGATCTTATCAATGAGATCGTCCACGGAGAGAGCGGATTGCCGGAACGTCCGGGACTGCTGGTCACCTTGTCGGGTGACACCAGTATTTTCTCGTGGGTTTTCACGAAAGCGCGTGAGATTGATCCCCTTGCCGAACTCGGAGTAAATGAATTCGGCATTATTACCGCGAACTCATCGGCGAAAGAGTATGTCGAAGAAATTAAAAGTATTGAGAGTAAAGGTGCACAAATCGACATCGTCGGACTTGAGGGTCATCTGGGTGATTATGTTGAACGGACGAGCTATCTGGAACGAATCGATACCATCGCCGCTGCACTCCCCCATGAACTGTGGCTGACCGAAGTCGATTTCCTTGTAGACCCTCTTGTGCGTGCCGACAAGATGGAGGAACTCATGAGAACCTGTTTCGCTCATCCGCGTGTGGGTGGACTGGTACTCTGGGTATGGTGGGAAGGCAACCGCTGGCGCCCGTACACCAGTTTTCTGGTCGATTCGAACTTCACCGAAAACGATCTTGGAGAGCGATGGCGCACGGTCCGCGACAGCTGGAAAACCGCAACGGAAGGAACGCTCGATGCAGGCGGCGGTTTCGGTTTCAGGGGATTTCACGGAGACTACGTTGCCTCAGTACAGCTCGGCGATTCGATATTCTGCGATACGTTTACTCTCGTACCGGGAGAGGATACCCAGAAAGTCGCACTTGATCTTAATTTCCTCACGGGCACCAGACAGCCATTGTTGAACAAGGCGTCAAAGACATCCTTTTCATTGAACGGAAAAACGGTGAATTTCACGCTGCCTCCGTCGGAGAGCAGCCCGCTTTTCCTTTTTGTCTATACACTTTCCGGAAAGCTGCTTGCAAAAAAACAGGTAACCGTTGAAAACGGATCGATATGTTTGAAAGATGGTGAACCGGTGTCGGGCTGCCATATAATCTGTCTCGGTACCGAACGTCGCACCTTCTTTTCGACCATGAACGTCATTTTGAAGTAGTTAGCCGGTTGTGAAATAATAACTATGCAAAGATACTGCAGTTAACTTTACCACAAGGAGTTTAAGTATGACGGGGAGACATTACAGATTGTCGGCTATGCTGATCGTATCGTTTACGGTTGGAGGGTTTACCGCCAGTGAAAACCTGCTTACCGATGGAGGATTTGAAACAGGAGCGGTCGCACTGAGCAGCTGGTTGTTGAACGTTAGCGGTGATACGGCTGCCGCCACCAGAATGATCGACTCAACCTCCGGCACCGCGCATGGCGGCAAGGCGTTTCAACGCATCACGGTCACTGCGGTATCGAGCGAGAACTGGCATGTCCAGCTTAAGGATCCGACCTGGGAAGCGAAAACCGGCAATATTTATCACTTTTCCATGTGGGCAAGATCCGACTCGACACGTACCTCCCAGATTTCGGTGTATGGCGGGGCCGATAGCAAGGATACTTATCGCACCAGTTCGACAGCCTCACTCACTACCGAATGGAAACAATACCACCAGATGTTCAAGGCCGATACCGATGGAAAAGGTCAGATCAATTTCGCTTTCGTATGCGGATTCTCGGTTGGAACCTACGATATCGATGACGTGGTAATAACCGAAGCGGTCGATACCCTCGGAACACTCTATCTCAACGGTGATTTCGAGGCGGAGGGAGCAACATGGGGTCTCTATGTGAGTCCGGATGATTCGAATGCCGCCGCGACCATGACATTCCCGTCGGAAGGGGCGAAATCAGGATCGAAATTCTGTCGGGTAACGGTAACCGGTGCCCCCGAAAGCCAGGGCGATGTCCAGCTTGATGACGGATCATGGACATCCGATTCGGGAGCAGCGTACACCTTCACCTTCTGGGGAAAAGCGGATGCTGTGGATAAAAAGGTCGATATCGCGGTACAGGCCGGGTCTTCACACAACTATGCCTACCTGGGGGGAACAACCGTCACCCTCACCACCGAATGGACGGAACATTCCTATACGTATACCGCTGATTCCATTTACGGTGACGACGAGTTGAGCTTCAAGATCTATTGTGGTGCAGCAACCGGAATATACGATTTTGACGCGATTACCCTGAGTAAAGAAATCATTCCCGACGGCACCGTCATACCCCTTCAACAACATACGGCACCGATGCCGTCCATCCGGATATATCCGCAGTACCTTCAGTACTGTGCCGGTGCCGCAATCAGGAACATTACCATTCACGACCTCCGTGGAAGAGTGTTTCATGCTCTGCGAATGAATCCTTCCTCTGCAACGCAATATTTCCGGCTCCCGCGGCCGACGAGGGGGACCTGGATCATTACGGTTGCAACCGAAGCGACCTCCTTCTCCCGTAGAATTATGATACCGTAACCATTCAACTGGGTAAAAAACCGGATGGAACCGCTTCCATCCGGTTTTTTAGAATAATGGGCAGCATCGTCACGACCATCATCCGATACCGGTACTCTTTAGCGGAGTAATCAGTCAGAATCTTTTTCATCGGCTCCCCGTAGTCCCCGTTATAATTAGTCCGAGTTCAGAAATGACAATTTGTATTCAGTACATTGCACCTTTCCTTTTATACCGGCTTTTAGGGGGCGTCCTGATTAAAGACCGGAAAAGTACCTTATTCTGAACAGAAACTATGTAAAACTGCTGTACGAAACCACTCCGGTGCCGGTTGGTTTTCAGTAGATGCATCCCGCAAAAATAAGAAATACGCCGAACCGGTTACCCACTGCGGGTTTTTATTGACGATACACGTGAAGGATTGCATACTGAACTATTGTATCCCTCAATTTAAACAGAGATCGCTTATGACTATTGATGTAACGGAAGTGAAACGACGTCTGCAGGTATTTCTCAACGATCAGAATCTCGTCAACGAATATATACGTCAGTATGGTCCATCCATTGATCCCAAAAACATAAAGGCGATCAAAGAATCGAAAAACGGTGCCCTGCAGACAGGTGACGCGGCATCGGTGGGAAATGACCCGATTTATGAAATATTCGTCAAATGCCCGGTGTGCAATAAAGATAAGATACCCCGCTTCGAATTACGGGCAAAAAGCCAGCAGATCACTCAGAATAAATTCCTGGTACCGCTGTATGAGGGAGCTCCCCCCTACCGGACCGTTGACTATACACTCTTCGCGGTAACGGTATGTCCGCGTTGTCTGTTCGCCTCACCCGACAAGAAGGATTTCATCCATTCCGGTATTGCGGGTCAGGGTGAAAACAAATCGCAGATTATCGGTAATATTCTGATGACACTGCAGGAGAAGATCGGTGAACGGAAGTCGGTACTCAAAGCCCAGTGTGATTGCGAAACGTATTTCAATCGTGAACGGACACGGGAAGCGGCTATCGACAGCTACCGGCTTGCAATGTCACGCGGGAAAGTCGAGGCATGGTACGAACAGCCCTACTCACTTTACAAGCTGGGAGCATATGCTCTGCGTATCGCCAAAATCACCCACGATGCACGCCTTGACAACAGAGAACATCTGAATGAGGCACTCTGTTATTTCGAGGAGGCGTTCAAATCCTCGAATTGTCCAGCCGAAGATATCGAGATGCAGGTGATCTACACGATCGTCGCACTCAACCTGAAGCTGCAGGACCAGAAAAAGGCAAACTCGTACATCGGTGTTTTCAGCAACCTGCAGGCAACCCGTAAAAATGAAATGCGCGACAATCCGCGACTCACCACAACCGTTATCGATCGCTGGAACGACAAAGCCAAAACATTATGGGAAGACCGGGATCGGGACGATCTCTTTGTCAACGAGTAACTTCCGCGAGCACTGCTGCATCCTGACTCCCCGCCCCTTGCGACTTCCACGAAATTCGTGCGTGTCCCCGATGTATTTTAAACAGTCATTTATTGTCGCCGTGATTTTCATGATCGATCACGGCAAATCTTCCTGAAACATATACCGATACCGGAAGCAGATTTCATGAAAACCGTTACCATCGACAACGTTACCATTGTGCTTGCACATCCCGTTCCTGCCGACACCGAATGGATCGGCCAGGAAGAACCGATGCGACAGCTGCTGGCATGCTGGCACATCGTAAGCGAGACTGATCTGCCGCTTACCCCGCGTCTGATCGGTCATCCCGGAATCGGAAAAACAACGCTCGGTATGGCGGCAGGAGCCTCCCGCGGACAGTCCGTTTACGTCATGCAGTGTACCGCGGACACCCGCCCCGAAGATCTCCTCATCACCCCGGTACTTTCGGAAAAAGGAACGATTTCCTATCATGCGAGTCCGCTCCTCAGTGCGGTGATTACCGGCGGCATCGTTATAATTGACGAAGGCAACCGGATGTCGGAAAAATCGTGGGCGTCACTTGCCTCGCTGTTCGACAACCGCCGGATGGTGGAATCCATCATCGCCGGAATCACGATCGGGGCGCACCGTGAGTTCAGGGCAGCGGTTACCATGAACGACGACTCCTCGACGTTTGAAATTCCCGACTATATCATGTCACGACTCCAGCCCGGCATCAAAATCCCGTTCCCTTCGCGTGACGACGAGCTGCTGATTCTGCAGTACAGCCTTCCCTTCTCGGACCGCGAGACCCTTGACCTCTGCGTCGATTTTCTCCAGCGCGCCCACGGACTTGATCTCCCCTACTCCCTGCGTGACGGCATCAATGCGATCAGATACACTCTCAAACTCAAGGCATCGAATCCCGATACGGAAACGGAATCGCTCTTTACCAATGCTCTCAGGCAGATTCTGGGCGATGAAGCACTGGACCTCGAGGGACAGGCGCTGCAACGACGCCGGTCGGGAGATCATCTGCCCTCGATGCGTCTGGGTGATTTCTTCTTTTCCGATGATGAAGATCTCAATCCCGACACTGCCGGGGAGTAAAGCGGAATGCATCCGGATTCCTCTATCACCGTGCTGCCGATACTGCACGGCAGATCGGCTTTCGCCCGTGAGGTACGCCACCGGTGCCTCGAAACCCGTTTTGACTGCATTGCCGTTGATCTGCCGGAACTCTTCGAACCGTATCTTCAGGAGGCGGTGGAACAACTTCCAGTAATTCACGCTCTTGTCGCTAAAGAAGTAGTGGGACCGCACTATTATCTGCCGATCGATCCCTGTGATGCCGCCATCGAGGCGGTCAGACAGAGTCTGCAGCTGCGCGTTCCCTTTACCGCCATCGGAGCACCGACCTGCGAACGGGGAGAACCCCTCCCGGAACTTCCCGATGAATATTCGATCGAAAAAATCGGTTTTGACGCCTACACGACCCTCTGCCTTGAAACGATCGCACACGCACCACCCAATGCGATCGATGCGGAGCATGGACGATACATCGCCTCCCGGTTGCGGCATCTGCGTATCCGCTACCATTCGATTCTCGCCGTTGTGCATCTCCGGCATGTCACCGCGGCGGTCAGACACTCAAAAACCGCGCCACCGGCACCGGGCGCTCCGCCCGACCGTCACGGTTATTCGGTTATCTCCGAAGCGGTCAACCCCGACCATCTGTACTTCGCGCTCGGCGAACTGCCGTTTATCACCGGTAAATATGAGCGCGAACGGTACGAAGTTCTCGCTCCACCCTTCGATCCGGTAACTGCCGTGAAGGAGCTCTTCAGAGAAACTCGCGATCATTACTCTGAATCCGACGACGATATCACCTCGCTCCCGCCGGTGCGTATTCAGGCAGCGCTCACCTTTCTTCGCAATCTCACCGTACGTTCCGGGCGACTCCTTCCCACCCTGTTCGATATTATTGAAGCGGCGAAAGGGGTCGGCGGCAACAGTTACGGCCTGCACATTCTTAAAAACGCGAAATATTATCCGTGGTTCAGCATCGACAACCGTGAACAGCAGCTCGGTATCGGTATTGATCGCATCAAAATCCCCGCCTGGCGTTCGACGGGAGAGGCGATCAACCTGCTCAGCGATCACCGCATGTACTGGAAAAGCATCGAACTGCGCCCCGACCCGTCGGAACTCCGGAAGAAAAAATACCGTTACAACTGGAACCCGTACGGCATGTGCTCCCATGTTCCCGAAGACCGCATGATTGAACGGTTCAACGGTACCGTACGGCGGAAAACCCTCAAAATGATGCTCGAAGATCACGCGAAAACGGAGAAGTTCACCACCTCGGTCAAGGATGGCATTGACATCAGAGACACCCTGCGATTCTGGCATACCGGTGCCATCTACGTTCGGGAACTTCCGCCGGCACGTGGAAAAATCGATACCGTCGTGATCATCTTCGACCACACCCGGGACGACCGTTACCCCAACCGTACCACCTGGTACGCGGAGCATCCCGAGGAATCAACCCTGACCTTCTACGCGACCGATCCGTTCGAACATCTGATCGGTCCGGGAATCGCCCGCTGCACTTACGGAGGCCTTTCTCTGCTGTTCCCTCCGCGCCCGGTTCCCGATATTTTTCAACTTGACGTCCCGGTGCGGCTGCCGAATCTGGCCGCACGGATAACCTACGGCGCATGCCTCTTTTCTCAGGAAAAAACGGTCGCTTTCGTTGCCGCCCGGAAACCGGAAGCCCTGTTGAACAATCTCGCCAGAAACCTCAAAAAGAAGCTGTTCTGGATTCCGCTTTCCAGTTTCTCCTATGAAACCGTGCGCAGGCTCCGGCAATTTCATATTTTAAACGGAAAAACGGTAAGGAGCTGGGCCGGAAGGTTCATCGGCGAATGACATTTCCGGTTTATTCGTACACACTAGTCTGAAATATATGCCTATGCATTCTTCAATTTTTTCACACGGTAAACTCTTCCTGCGCTGCACGGCAGTGCTTCTCGTACTGCTGTCGTATCCCGCCACGGCGGAGATTGACAGTACGAAACAGGTTTTCCTCGACAGTCTCGAACTCACGCTCCGCAACGACTACCGTCTCTGCAGCGGTGATTCAGCCCTTCGCCCGCTTGATGAACTGCTTAAATGGAAAAAAACAATTGACCGTATCTGCACCGACACGACGTACCCTGCCATCATCAGAAAATTTGCCGCTGAAACAGGTATCAATCCGGTGGATGTCCGCCCGTGTGAGATTATCCGCTGGTATCAGGATATCGAAGCTCAGTCGATGGAATCAACCCGTCTTCTGGAACTGGAACGTAAAAAAGCCATCGCCGGGTACAAAGATTCCATCCGGCTCGAAAAGGAACTGCGCGGCACCATACGGGCTCCCTACGACCTCAAGGGAATTCCCTTCGGCCTTTCGCAACGGTGTTTCATCACTATTGCAAAACGCAATGGTCTCCCCCCCCTGATCAACGAGGAGAGAATATTCCGGTACGACAATTTTCCGTTCGGTATACACCGGTACAAAGCGGCATTTCATTTCAACAGTGACAAACGGTACTGGTGTTATGAACTCGAGTCGCCGACGGTCGTCTTCGACTCTCTCAATGCCGCCGCACGCCCACAGGTTGATTACCTCGCCGCGCAACTGGAATCGGCGACGGGAAGAGGCCCCGATCATGTCTACCGTGTGGGACAGTTCGACATCGTTCCCGGCAGATTGTCAATCTGCAGAATGTGGAATCTTGACCATGCAGTGGCCTATGTCGGGCTGGCAAGAACGGGTAACCGTTTCTATGCTAAAACCATCGTGCAGGCGAAGGATCTCTCCCACATCGACAGGCTCGGTGCACCGCCTTCCCCTCTCCCGAAGAGAGAGGGGAACTGAGAAAAGAAGTTTACAGTATGCGCGTAATGTCAACATTTTTTGCTTTATCGTTCCCCTATCCCTTACCCGTTGGCTTCGCCGCTACTTCACGTTGCTACGTGGTCCCCGTTTACGGGGACAGGGAAATGTAACCAGGTTCCCTCCACCGTAAGAGGAGGGGGGGGCGGTGCAGCCTGTCGAACCGGATACCAGAGTGGGAAGCACGAATGAGGCGATGAGTTGTCACCAGTTCGGGATATCATTCAATAGTGAAATCCTGGCCGCTTCTCTCTTCGGGAGAGGCGGTGCGGGGAGCTTGTCGAACCGGGCTGGGGAGAGGTGTCAGAGGAATTTCCAGTGCAGATGCAGAAAAAGATAAAGCAATGCCACAGCCGTACTACTGAGCAGTATTCTGCTGATCAGCAGCAGAGGATCGGTCTCTTGCACCGCTTTTCTGGGTACGGGTTGCCGTTTCTTTTTTGACGGCACGAATGGCCACCTTCCGGAGTTATATCAGGATATTCAGAGTATGTTCAGTATATCACGATCGAATCGACAAAACAACCCTCAACTACCTCCCCATCCACGCTTCGCATCGTTCGCCGATCTGATTATACTGTTGATTGTCGGAGCAGGTACCATCCTCGGCTTCCCGGCGATGACCGCTCTGAAACCGGAGAATGTTTCAATTTACCGGGATAATCACCTGATAGCGACGTATCCGCTCGATACTGATCGTACCATCTCGGTCAAAGGGATACGGGGACCTGTAGAGCTTACCATTAAAAACGGCTCGGTGGCGGTAACCGATGCGGACTGTCCTCACGGCATCTGCCGGAAAACCGGCAGTATCAGAAATCCCCGTTCACAGATTGTCTGTGCCCCCAACCACATTCTGATCACGATTACCTCGTCCGGAGATGATACTCTCGATGCAATCGTACGATAACCGGCAGGCATCGGTCGATACCGTTACGGAACGGGCCGTCTGGCTTCTGATCGCAGTTGCGCTCAATACGCTGGAACTGTTCATTCCCCGGATCCCACTGCTCCCCTGGCTCAAACCGGGACTGGCCAACAGCATCACGATCATCTGGATCATCCGGTATGGTATGGCCGATGCGGTGTTGTATACCCTGTTGCGGATCTGGATATCGTCGTTTTATTTCGGATTTTCTCTTGTCACCATTTCACTCGCCCTGAGTGGCGGAGTATGCGCAACGGCAGTGATGGGACTTCTGTGGCAGCTGCTCGGCAAAAGAGGAAAACTTGGCACGCTGGGACTTGCCGTGGCCGGTGCGGTAGCGCATAATGCCGGACAACTCGTTGCCGTCTATTTTCTGCTGACCCGGAACAGGGTGATCTGGTATCAGTTGCCGTTCATGGGATTGGCGGCTCTCGTTTTCGGAATACTGATCGGGAGTATCGTACAGGTACTGTGGCGAATACTCATACACGATGTTTCTGATTCACCGCTCCCCGTTGAACTCCAGCCGAAGAAATATCACCCCGATCACCGGTTTACCCCGGTCAATCTGCTCCTCCTCGCAGTATCGGCAGGACTTGTATTCGTACATGGCTTTCTGCCGCTGGGGAGCTGTGCTCTGACGGTGACGCTGCTTACTTTTTTCATCCGTAACCGCAACCCTTCGGTTTTCATTCACCCGCTACGGTTGTGGCCGTTGTTTCTCTTTGTCGCCCTTGTCTACCTTTTTTTCTCCTACGGCACCCGTGTTCCGTATATACCTTTTGTCACGTGGGAAGGCCTTGCCGATACCGCCAGACAGTCGCTCCGCCTCTGGACCTGGCTTGAAATCGGGTTGCTGCTGCAGCGGCTGCAATGCAACCACCTGCTTTTCGCCATACTTCACCGTCTCTTTCCCCGCCATGCCGATGCGCTCCTCGCGGGCCTGCTCGCGCTTGAATACTTCCCCGAAGTGGTTTCCTTTGTCAGAAGCAGCGAAGCCCGCAGCGACATCAATTGGCGTGATCCATTCAACGGGCTGGCGGAATTCACCGGGAGGGTTCGAGAGTATATTTTACAGCTGCTTGCCGGAAAGTAGAGCGAACCATCAACCTTACCTTCTGATCCTCTGCCGGAATATTGTCACACGGTTAATCCCTATCCGGAAGACTGCATCAGGATAAAACGCGGCGGGACCATCCGGACACGTTCCGGAAGAGAATCAGAAGCGGTAAAAAATTTTCCATCCGCACACTTCCCCGGCAGCGATTACCCGATACAAATAAGGTTCGGGAGAAAACGTCACGGCGTTCGCCCATACGGGAAGGGCTGCCAGCTGATAATCCGTGGAAACGGAAACCGAGCCGACTGCATGATGCTGGACCTCGGCGGCAAGTTTTTCTCCCGACGATATTTCCAGTTGTTGAAACAACCCTTTTTTCCAGGGATACTCCCGTTTCATACGGAGACACCCCTGATTATCACGGTAATACCCGTTATTTTCAGGAACACTCCAGTCAGCTACGAACCTGCAGCAGCGTCCGTCGGAAGACGGAGGGAAAAACGGGTGAGGAAACCATGAAAGGGAAAGGGTGACGGAAGATTGATTGATCACTTCGGTATATGAAGTGACGGTTCTCCCGTCGAGGGAAACCCGTCGCGTGAGCGTCAGGGCATATTCACCGGAAATCTGATCGGTGGTCATAATGATCGTTTCGTTGTCCTGCTTAACCGTCCACGTGCAGAATCGCCGTACCGTCGGATTATCCCGCACATGAAAAGGCCGGTTACCGCTCGTGCGGAGCACCTCCCCGACGCCGATTACCGTCACGATTTCACCGACCGGAACATCGTCATTTCCAAGTGGAGTCACGAATGCCTCCGGCGCACCCTGCCCGTGAAACGGCAGCGGCGTTGCCGAAGGATATTGCGGACCGGTCAGAAGCGGTCCGTTTTCTGTATCCTCAATCTGCCAGATGTACCCGCCGGTGCAGTAACGGGAGCCGAGCAACACCTTATCGGCATTCGGATCGATAATTGACAGTTTGAGCTCCGTATTTGAAATAATGAACATTGGTATGGATCTTTCCTGGAGAACAACAAACAGGTATTTCCGGTATTTCGAACGGGCCCGTACAGGCAGGGTCGAAGCCTGCTTCCACAAACCCGCCCCTTAAAGTACCCCGGCAATTCAATACACCTGAATCATTTCCTCGTGCATGGTGAGCTGCATTTACCCTGAGCCCGCCGAAGGAAATCGTAGAGGTGCACTCCGACGAGTTCCATGTGAGCGAACTTGCGCATATTCAATCGCCGGTATTAATATACGTCCTACACCATCTTCAAATGTTCCCCGTATTGAAATCCGGGAACACGCCGGGATACATCGGGTAATTGTTACTGGTATTCCCCACGTCGATAAACTCTGTGCGGCGCCTGCATCCTGGTTCGACAGGCTCACTGCATCGCCTGCGGGGGACGATGATTTACCGATAAAAGAGGGGGTGTCCCGTGCAGTGATCGAAAACCGGGTGAGGAATTTACCTTGTTTCTTGCTTCTTTTTTCTTTCAACTTTCAACTTTCAACTTT
>JAFGHA010000095.1 GCA_016930275.1 Chitinispirillaceae bacterium | reverse complement strand
GATGTCGTCTGCTTCACCACCGGCAGTTGCATTTCCTCCGCCTGTGTGGAAAAAACCTCGTTTTTATCCACCGAGAATGAGGAGGTATCGATAGCAACCGGACCGGCTGCCGGTGCGAAAACGAGTGT
This sequence comes from Chitinispirillaceae bacterium, assembly GCA_016930275.1. Lineage (GTDB taxonomy): Bacteria > Fibrobacterota > Chitinivibrionia > Chitinivibrionales > Chitinispirillaceae > JAFGNB01. The sequence goes on along the minus strand of JAFGHA010000095.1, from coordinate 20,581 downwards.
TGCCAGCGATGCTGTCCCGAGGCCGGTATCAACGATTCCCTGAAATCCGGCAATTGTCACGATGCCGTTTTTTGCCGCTGCAGCGGGAGTTACGGTGAATGGTCCGTTATCGGCGGGAAGAATGTTCAAAAACGCAAGGTGGGCCTCATTGTATTTGACGGATAAAGTGTAGGCGCCGGGAAGTGCCACTGCTTCGAGTACCGAGAGGTTAACCCAGATTTTCTCGTCGGATGGATATGTTTTTGCAGTGGTTGATAAAACCAGTTCCTGTGCGGAAAGACCTGCCGTCAGAGAGAAAATAAACAGCAGTATAGAGAACCCGGAGTGTGGCATACGTGCCTCCTTGTATCGGGGTTGAAGCGATCTGATTAATGCGGTCGGTGGCTGCAATTACTTTTCATACCTAATATATCATCATTTCGGGTAGACTGAAAGTGATAATGAAAAAAACCGTTTTCTGAGAGAATACAGATGGAAACAGCACAGTATGAAATATAATCACATAAGTGAAATGCGGGTAAAGTCCGTAAAAACTTTGAAAACAGGAGAATACGGAGAAGTGACTGCCGGAAAAATAAAAGGAAGGTCACCGACCGTTTTTTCTGAGTAGTGCATCACCGTAAAGCATCGCGAACAGACCCGGCAGGATCAGAATAACTCCCGGCAGGAGAAATGGTTTCGGCGTCTCTCCCGCCACAACGATCCCGAGAAAAAGAGCGATAATGGGATTAACGAAGGCGTAGCTTGTCACCCGGATGGCCGGTTCGTTCTTAATGAGATAATTATAGGCGGCGAACGCTGTGGAGCCGGCGATAATCAGGTAGGAAAGACCGATAAGTGAAGACCTCGAAAATGAAGTGAAATGCACGGGGGAAAGCGGGTGGATACTCTGGACAAGCAGCAGGCAGATCCCGCCTACGAAGGTCATCTGAATTCCGCTGTTGACGAAAACGTCGGGATAGACTTTTATCCGGTGTCCGAGGCTTGTGGCGAACGACCATGAGGCAAGAGCGCAGATCACCAGCAGAATTTCGGGGGAGAGATATATCCCGAAGGAGGAACCGTTAAAAAGAAGAACGGCGACCCCGCAGATACCGGAAAGTATACCCAGCCACCTGACGAATGACAGTTTTTTTCGGAAGAGCAGCAGGTCGAAAAGCGCGACCCCCAGCGGGGTGCTTGAAATAATCAGTGCCGCGAGGTGGCTGTCCACTTTTTTTTCGGCAAGGGTGACCAGCCCGTTGCCGCCGATAAGCAGAAACGTGCCGAGAAAAACGGATGCGGCAATTTCCCGTAGGGTAGGAAGGCGCTTTATTCGTCGGGAAACCAGGCAAAAAAATAAAATAAGTATGCCGCCGCTCAGAAACCGTATGCCCACGACATGAAATGGGGGGATAGTCTGCACTGCCAGGCGGATGAACAGATAGGTGCCGCCCCAGACGAGGTAAACGGTTGCGTAGCAGAGGAGTGTGAGTGAGAGTCGTTTTTTCTCTCGTGAAACCTCGGTGGTGGCAGGTTGCATGAAAATGAATGGCCCCTCAGTCAATTTGTACAAACAAAAATAGATCTCAGAATGTTCAGTATGAAACACTATGTCTATGCATTTCCGGATGGAGTGGGGTATTTCACCGCTAAATATACGGCAGGTCTTATGAAGATTACAGATCAATCTCTGTTGTTTCGAAGATGGAAATTGAAAAAAAGGGTTAAAAAATGATCCGGCCTGCAAGAATCGATGCGCCGTTCGCCAGAAACGACAGCAGGGCGCAGTATCGCAGTGGAAGGCGTGTCAGGAGCAGAATCAGCACTGTTTCAATCAGAAAAATCCCGCATTCTCCGGTAATTATTCTCGGCAGGTATCCTTTCATATATGCGGGGAGAACGAGCCAGAAATAGGGTAACGTCAGTGCGGACGGGACAATACCGGCGCCGATGAGGTAGGGTAAAGGCGGTTTCTCCGTGCGGATAAAAGGAATACTCAGCGCGGCCGTAACGATAACCGCGGTTTCCACTGCCGTTGTCAACAGAAGCGCGATGAGGAATCGTGTTTCGTACTGCATCGGATTGAAATTCCGTTTCCGGTGGAATAAACGTGTGGCGGTACGCATCGCGACTGCGGTACCGCCAACGGTATACGTTGAAATTTAGTTAATGGCGGCTGTCAGAAACTAGTTACCGGTAAAGTAACGGTTGCATTGTTACCGTTTACCCGAAGCCAGTACATTCCCGCGGAAAGTCCTGCCGCCCGGACATGGTAAGTGTACCCCGCATGGCAATTCCGGGTGAACTGCAGTACCGTTCTCCCGTGACAATCGATCAGACGGGCGAAAGCGCTTCCGTTGAACTGCGGTGAAAAGAGCAGGTACCCGTTGGCTTTACCGGCTTTACAGCAAAGGGGCGTCATTTCCGGTTGCAGTGGCTGGTTGGCGATGGTGCCGACCGGTTGTTCGTAGGTCTTCCGCGTTTCCGCGCCTTCGGAGTCGAAGGTGATTTTTTCAGCTAGGTAAAAAGTTAATTCGTTGCTTCCGGAATATATAACCAACCGGTAAATCAGCTCCTCGCGCACCACCGGAATGGAATCGGGTACCGGGGCGCAATATGGTTCGGGTGATGATGAGAAACGGCCGATTGACGGAGCGGGTAGGATGGGTGCCAGCCGTTTGGCTGATTGCGGCAGCAGTTCTTCCAACGGCAGATTTTCAAGACCCGTTACGTCGAAATAACTCTTATCTGCCCAGAACAGATAGAACGAGTTGAACTTGTACCCTTTTGTCAGGCAGGAATCCGGTTTGACGACATACCTTTCCACCTTCTGGGCATCGCTGATTGGTACGTATCCTCCCACGATTACCATGTCGGGGAATTCATCGAGGTTGGCAATCGTTACGCAGCGGGCGACCACGTGGTGGTCCGGTGGAATAACGTCGGCACGGAGAAAGGATACGGCACAAAAAGTGACACAACATGCAGCAATCACATTCCTCAAAAACATACAAAACCTCCTTTGTGGTATGGTAAAGCGTTCGGCAACTTTTTTCATGGTAATTCACCTATATCCTGGACGTTCAACAGTGTGTCAACTACTGTTGTTCCGCCCGATTCAATGGTGATGTTTTCGATTTCGACCGATGAGGTGTCGGCGCCAGGCAGACAATCGATTCCCGGTATGCATCCGACAGGCGGCATCTTTGCAATCGACAGGGAATAGGACCCCGATGGTACCAGGCCAAACTTGAAAATGCCGTCTGTCGAAACGATATTGACTCTCAGCGGGGTTCCTTTACTGTAAATGGCAAGGACCGGTGCCGCCTGTGCCGAGTCGATGGAAATGGTTCCCTGGATGGTGCCGAGAGAATCGAGGTGGATGATTCCGAGATTTTGTCGGGCACCGACATCACGAACAAGACAGCCACTTCCGCTTGATGAATCGGCGATGTAAATATTGTAAAGAGAATTGCTGTCGATATCGAGAGTGAACCCGCCGGTGTCGTCAGTGAAGGCAGTGATCACGGTGCTGTTTCCCCAGCTGCCGGCAATGTACCCGAGAGGATATGCTGAAACTCGGATGTTCGAAGCGGGTACTCCCGCCATGCTGAGCACTTTTCCGTTGGTGATTTCCGATCCTCCCGGGTCACCGCCTGCCACCCCGGTGGTGCAGCGGATCGACAGAATCGCTATTGTCAGTAGTGAAAGTACTGTCCGAATCACTTGTCGCATGGTTCCTCCTCGTTTCTGACCGCAACGGGAAAGACCATGAAATTGCATTGGAGTACCCGGTCGGGTTCTTTTTCACTGCGGGCGAGTTCGAGCAGTTCAGCCCGCAGGTGCGACAGCCGTTGTGAAATGAGTTCGAGTGTGGCTTCCGAGGCGGTAATGGTCAGATGGGAAATGTTGCGTTCCTGTTTCGGAACAGAATCCAGTGCCTCGACGCCTTTCTGCAGAAGAAGTCGCTGGTGAGCATGAATGACGGATGAGTGCCACACATCACCGGTACTGACGACGCTTGATTTCTTGTGATAAATGCCATCGTCACCCTGCTCGATCATGCCGAGGTCCGCAAGAAGTTCGATAGCTCCCCTGGCTTCAGATGGAGATATCTGCGGTTTTATCAACTGCGCAAGAGCTGAAAAGTCTCCCGAAAAAGGTGTAAGGGCAAGTGCCTCGCGCACTACCGGGTAGAACCACTTTTCATAGAACCGGTGCTGTTCAGGTTCAAGAGTTTTAACCTGCCGTCGTCGGAGCGCGATCAATCGTTCAAAGTGGAACTGTTTCTCGGTCGATGTTTTTGCATGAGTATATCTGATAAGCTGAAGAAAATAGTCGGTCTGGGGTTTGGAAAGTTTGAAAATCTGTGCCAGCCCGACCGCCATTGTCTCGGTAAGTTTGCGTTTGCCCTGCATTATATAGAGAATGTAACCGCTGGATTTGAGTCCGAGCCGCTGAGAGATGAACCGGTGTGAAAAGGTCGGTGATGCAGCCTTCTTCTCTTTGAATGCGGCATCCAGCCATGTATGATAATCAAGATAGTGGTAAATGTTTGCCATTGGTGCCTTCTGATGTTTCGTTTCCTGTTCAGGATAACAATTCTCTTATAAGATAGGGTTATTTCTGTTGAATTGCAACATGTAATTTGATAAAACGTTCACTATTTAGTGAACGGATAAATGTTATAAAATAGTTTAATTCAATGTATTAAAACAAAGTTAATTAAGGGAAAATCAATTATTGGTTAACAATACAATCAATAATGCCGTCAGGTCGTTACTAATTAGTTCCTGTTCAGAATGTATTAACGTGTTATTCTTCGACAAGTGTTACACTGAGCCTGTCGAGTGTGCTCAGAATGAGTGTAATGTGGTAATTGTGCGTAATTCAGTTGATAAAGCTGCTCATGCTGAGTTTAGTTTGCCCTGAGCCTGCCGAAGGGAAGTATGCGCGGCTCTGAACAGATACTGATTACATCGAATTCATCAGGATACTGCATTACCCCATAAGGGTTCCATAAAACACCACGGTTGTTGAATCTCTCATCCTTCCGATAGTTTGATTCTGCCTTCTCGAGTACCTATTTTAGTCCGGAGTGTACCAATACACCATTTACCTGTTCACACGGGAATTTAAAGCTTTACCCGAAGGGGTAGAACTATTTCGGGGTAAAACAGGAGGTGATGAGAAGACCGGCTCAGAAAAAGGTTCGCCTGCGAATCGACTGCCTACAGGCCGGATCATTGCCCGTACTTTTTCAGCGTACACTTTTTTTGGGGGGATATAAATACCCTATGGAAAAAACACCTATATTAACCTGATAAAACCATCCTCCGGGAGACTCCGGTGTCCCGTGATAAATATCTCACAGGAAAAAACATCATTTAAAAAAGGGAGATTCCACATGTTTTTTCGTACATCTCTGCTATTGAAAACTACGGTAGTATTGTTGCTGGCTGCCGTTACCGCATTCTGCTTCGATATACCTGATGAAGCGGAGAAAAAGGTGGAGTTTTTCGGTTCTGCGGAGATCCAAGCCGGCCTGTACAAGAATTTCAAATACCTGCCGAACGGATATGAGCTTACCAATAAATGGATGCAGGATAACATCCTGACCATGGGAATCAGGTCAAAGATCAATGACCGGTTATCCGGTGACGTAAGTCTCAAGGCCTGGCTTTATTTCAATCCATTTCCTGATTCGTTAATGAACAACCGGACACAAGATATGAACGCCCCGACCATCGACTTTTATATGCTCAGTGCCCGGATGAAACTTCGTCTGAGCCCGGATCCCGCTGACTCACTGGTTAATCTCGAAATTGGGATTTTTCCGTATAAATACAACCAGGAAGTAAGAAATCTGGGTGAGTACATGTTCAGAACCGGTTGCTATCCCGGGTACATTCACTCCGAAGGTTTCGATCTGGCAGGGAGGCAACTCTCAGGAATTCACGTTCAGAATAATCTTTTTGATGGTGCAGTAAAAAACGATCTTTTTTTTACCTCGGAACTGTATCTTTACCCGTCCAAAGATTTTTCCCTTACCTTGCTTACCGATATCACTCCGGTGCCGAATCGGGTGATAAATATAGGTGCAGGCGTCCAGCTCTTCCGGTGCCTTCCGGTTGATGATGCCTATACGACACCGACCAAATACGAACAGATGTATGGTTCTTTTGACGAGAAAGTGGCACCAAACTGGTATATAACCAATTCCGGTGATACGGCATACTATACCTTTGCCGGAACTAAAATAATGGCCCGGCTGGCTTTCGACCCGAAGCCACTGTTTGGATTACCAGATATTTTCGGTCCCGAAGATCTGAAATTATACTCCGAAGCGATCATTCTCGGAGCTAAAGATTATCCGGTCTCTCTGGATAGCAGTAATTTCTACGGTCGTCCGATCAACGAATTCGGTTACGACAAGCTTTTGGAGAAGATGCCGATTATGGTCGGGTTCAACTTCCCGGCTTTTAAACTGCTCGATGTTCTCTCCATGGAGGTGGAGTATTACGGAAAAAAGTATGTTAATCGTGTTCCCATTTATGCAAACAGCAACAACATGTTGCGTCTGCCTCTTCCGTATGACCCGAGAATAAATCAGGGATACCCCTATGGCGACAGCCTGACCCATCGTCCCGAAGCAAGCGGAGAGTATTCAATGGAAACCTACACAGGGGGTGCGGCACAGTGGAAATGGTCGATATATGCTAAAAGAACACTTTTTGAAAAATTTGATATCACCCTGCAATTTGCACGGGACCACACGCTTATCAAAACAGGGCTTGCACAAAACGTTGATTTCGAGGAGATCTTTATTAAGGCTAAACAATGGTACTGGATGCTGAAGTTCGGCTACTCATTCTAGAACACGATATCTATTTATAAAATGGAGGATCAATGAACGCTACGTCGATTATTCGGAAATCAGGGGATGTATCCCGTATTATAAAGTGTTTATCAACAGGCGGTGCGGTAATGGTGTTTTCACTTTTTTTCCAAACCGCCATCTGGGCTGATAATTATGTAGTCACCGCGTATCCGACCTCCGATCCGGCACCAACCGTTTTCACCTACAATGGAGAAACACGAGTCTACCTGTACTGTACACAGGATAAAATGATTTCAGGAGTGTATCCGATTGATACCCTGCATTGCTATTCCTCGGACGACATGTTTCACTGGCGTGACGAAGGTGTCATTCTGGATGAACGCAGCTGTGGAAGCTGGGTAAACAGGGGGGCACACCAGTTGTGGGCACCGACGGTCGTTTATTACAAAGACAAGTATCGTCTCTTCGTTTCTGCCGTGGATGCAAGCGGTACCGACGACGGTTCCGCACGGGTATTTACCGCAACTGCGGATTCTCCGAAGGGCCCTTTTATTCCGTCAACCAATCCCCCGTATCTTTCAAATATCAGCATCGGATCAATTGATCCTTTCTGTTACATTGATACGCTGCCCGACGGCACAACGAAAGCCTACCTCGTGGTTCGAAACGGTAAATCGGGAACCTCGGTACATATGGCCCAGTTGAACGATGACGCCACTAATGTTGTCGGTACACCCTGGGTGGTGAAAACCTTGCCGACTTCCGGATATAAGGAGGGGACGTGGCTCTTTAAACGGAACGGTTTCTATTATCTGATCTATGCGACTGCAAATGGTACCCCACGCGAAACGATCGAGTACGCGACCGCACCGGTTCCGGCCGGGAGTGGAATTGATGCGAACACTCAGTGGACGCACCGTGGCGTTCTCATCGATATGAACAGCAATCAGTGGACGATTCACTCGGGATCCTGCCATTTTCAACCGAAAGGGGAAACAGAAGCGAAGTGGTACGTCTGCTGGCATGGTGTACAGGAACCTGAACTGGGAGGTGACCGACTGTTCAGCGGTGGTCAGGGAAGATGCACCGGTTTTGAGGAGATATCATTTACCGGTGAGAGTCCTCCACTCATGAACAAAGTTACGAAAACCCGTCGTGGTGTCGGTATCTGCAGGGCGGCAACCGATTCAATTCAGGTGGATCGCTACAGCAGCGCAACCGGTTGCGCGGTCAAGACCGTTCAACACCCCGGTCTTGCGACTGCTCCCAATGGTTGGGTGGTCGCCAATATAACCAATAATGGAACACTTATATATAAAAAGGTCGATTTTACTCCCTCGGAAGGAATGCAACTCGCTTCGGTTGCGGTCAACATCTCGGGTGCCAGTGCAGGCGGTTCCATCGAAGTCCGGGCCGGTTCCACGCCGATTGCAACTATTCCTGTTGTAAGCACCGGTGACCTCAATACCTACAAGACAACTGATTATAGCAAACTTACAGAAGTACCGCAGGCAGGTGTACAGGACCTCACGCTGGTTTTTAAAACGCCGGCAGCCAATACCTTTCAGGTTAACTGGATAAAATTCGGGGAAGAAATCAGCACGGCGGTGAAAACCCACGGCGCAGTGCTTGACCGGTCAGGGTTCAATATTCAACGGGTTGGTAATATTACCTTCAAGGTTTTCTGCAGAGAAAACATTTCCGGTGCAGTTGTCGCGGTAATGGATCTGCAGGGCAGAGCAATTGCCGAAGCGGTTTTCGTACGGCCGATTTCCTGGAATCACATGGTGATAGGTCTCAATGAAAAGCAGCTAACAAATGGTGTTTATCTGCTTTCAATAAAAACTGCCAGTCAGATAAAGCGGATTACCTTTACCTACTGATTATCGTACCTCGGTAATAAAAAAAGGAGGGCGTGAGCCCTCCTCTTGGTTGATACAAATAATTGTTGTAAATCAGAAATACTTGGTAACCGTTACGCCAAAGGCTCGCTGATCGGCGGAATACAACCCGCGACAATAGTGGTCGAATGCCTGAGAAATACGGAACGTATTGACGGTGTTCCGGTCGAGTTCTATAAGTTCCTTACTGGAGTAACCATACTTATGTTCGTCGGTGCCGAGGATATGGTACACGTAGAAACCGACATCGAAGTCCTTCGGCAGATGAAAATTCAATCCGGCATTCCATTTTTTTGACACTGAATTCATGAGGTAGTCTTTGAATGATTTGTTATTGAGTCCGTCGTAGAAACCGTAGTAATAACCGTGATCGGTGGTGTCGTTATCGACAAGCGGTTTCTTACCGGGCAATCCCCATATCACTCGTAAACTGGTGCTGAGTGAAATCCAGTCGAACGGCGAAACGATCATATACATTTTCGTCATGTGCGTCGGAAGGCTCATGAAATTTTTTCCATCGTAGGTGACGGAGTTTTTCACCACATTGAGATCGGTCTCTTTGCTTTGCTCGAAATACCCGGTCCATGTTGAATCGCCATCCCCGTCTATACCGTTGAACTTATTCCAGATCCCGGCAGAGTCAGTCCATTCATACATCATGTACGTTTTCTTCTGTTTGTCGGGGTCGGTCATAACAGGTCTTTGAAATGTATGATTGATGCCGAATTGAAATTTCCGTGAAGTATATCTCATATCGGCATCGATATTTATATAGTGGTATTCACCGACATTGACAACTCTGAAAAGATCCTGCGACCATCCGAACAGATCCTTGACCATACCCCAGGCAACCGACGGTTCAACGGTCAGGTTGTCCATCAGGCGTCCGACGTAGGCTAGCTCAATCGAATGTACGGTCTCGGGTTTTAAATCGTGCAGAACGTCTTCACCAGGTACCGGTTGAATCATTCCGTCCCCTTCTTCAATGAGATTTTTCGGATTGGCGTTTACCGGTACCGTTACAACTTCACCCGAATCGTTGGTATGGAAACGCTGAATCTCGTAATTATCAACAGAGCCGTTGTTCGATGCGGACTGATAGATCAGTTTTATCGAGTGGTTGTCCGAGGGTCGCACAACCATTGCAACCTTCGGGTTGAACATAATCGCCCGGGTGTGCACATCCAGGCGAAGGCCGACATGGGCGCCAAGTATTTCAGTGATATCGTAAAATCCTTCGCCGAACAGGGTAAAGGTGTGATAATTGATTTCAGTGACGTTGAACTTTTTTGAGTTGTAACTCTGTTCGTTTTTCCCCTCCATATCGGGTCCGACGGCATCGAGATGATACTCAACACCGAACGCGGCCTGCAGTTGCGGTACTGACTTGAGTAGATAAGTACTGCTGATATTGTACCGTTTTTCGCCGAATGTTTCCGACCGGCGACCATTGAGCCAGGGTTCATAATCTTCCCATTTTGATAAAACCTCACCTTCGATAGCCGTAGTATTCATATCAAAACTGAGCTTAATTTTCAGGCTGTTGTCATCCAGAGGAACTTCATAACTCCCCTCCGCGAAAAAATTGTCGTTTTTGTACAGTCTTCTGCCGTTGTAATAATGTTCCGCGGTACTCCAGTACGGGTCGTCGATCTGAATTTCTTTTCCGTCAATAATCTGATACGTCGAAGTGCCGTTGGAGTCGGGGGCATCGAAAACTTCGGGCCAGGGATCCCGTATAAAGTAGGGGGCTGCAGGCTCCTTCTGCCGGGTCGCCCTGAAATAGAGGTTGAAATCACCTATCGTCCAGTCTCCGGACATCCTGAAATTGCCGTCAGTTCTGCCGAGTCTTCCGTCAGACGGTGCACCCTGCCGGACTCCAGGAGAGTACGGCCAGCTATCCGTTCCGTAGATGCGGACCTGATCGTAGGGGAACCCTTCACTTTCCAGAAAACCGGCTGAAAGAGAAAGCTGCTGGTTGTCCGCGGGTTTTGAATAGAAATTCGCCTCGATACTCCGCGAACCGTCAGTGCGTCCCGATACGGTTACATTTGATCCGTCTGTATCGGCTTTTCCGGTTACCACATTTATAATTCCGGCTATTGCGCCGGTACCGTATACCAGACCTGCCGGACCCCGCAAGACTTCAACACGCTCAATATCACCAAGCAGTCCCAGCAGCGTTTCCTGCTGTGTGCCGTCGCGTGCCTGAGTGTTCATCTTATGCCCGTTAACAAGGTAGATTATTTTGGTGTTGCGGTCGTTACTGACGCCACGCATCCCCCAAAGCGTTCCGTTCCATTTGTTGATGTTGTAAATAAAACCGGGAACGTATATTTCAAGAAGCTCCGACATGTTGCGGGCGCCGGAGGCGCGGATCATTTCATCCGAAATAATGGTCATACTGAGCGGAGATTTTTTAAGGTCAAGTTCAAGAAATGAACCGGTGGTAATTTCCATATTCAGAAGATTACCGAGTGAGAGTTCATCGATAACGTCGAGATTTTCTTCAAGTTCAGGCTCTTCTGCCTTCACTGTACTGCCGACCGGCATAGCAGACAACAGGATCAGAGGCAGCGCGATTGCCTTAAATGTGCGGATCATCGGTGGGGCTCCTTTAAAAAGGGTAGCAGTATGATTTTGTGTATGATTGCTGCTGTTGGTGAATGAGTTAAAGTCCGATCATACTATTTAAGTTTTTTGTCGACACTTTTAAGTTGCTCATCCGAAACGTGAAAGTATTTTTTCGCCTGCGGTAGATTGATGATTTTATACACTGCCAACGGCGGTTCAACGTGCAGCTCTTCAATTTTCCAGTTGTTTTCCATGATCTCGTATACCATCTCCGCCACCTGACTTCCCAGTGATATATGATCCGGCAGTACGGCGAAGGTGCCGAAGTTGAGTTTCGGATTGACCAGTACTTCAACGCCGACGACAAACGGAATTTTGAATTTCCGCGCAGCCGGAATCCAGGCGTTTTTTATCGTTACGGGATCAAGCAGGGCATTGTCATTTGGTACCCAGAGCGCATCGATGCCTTTTTTGTCGAGATCGTCAAGTGATTTTTTAAGCAGTTTGCTGAAGTTTCTGCTTTTATTCGGCAGAGAGATGTTGATTATGTCGATACCTTCGTTTCTACAGTAAGTCCTGTTCTCTGCAATAAAATCATCAAGAAATTCCCGGTGAACTACTCCCACTTTTTTCAATTTAGTCTCCAGCACTGCACGAAGGCTGACCAGACTCGTGACGATCGGAATTTCATAGGAGATACCCGATGCGTTTTTAAGGTGATGAAGCGCCTTTTTTACCATGACGCCCATAATGGCAACAGAAGGTACGACCGGATCGTTTTCGCCGAGCGATTCCTGGTATTTACGGTAGAGTGCTATCGACGTATTGTCCATCAGAACCACCAGCTTCGGTTGCAGGTCATTCATCAGGGTGGTGACTTCTTTCACCGAACAGTTTTTATCGAGGATGTGTTCTTTTAACTCGCACTCGTTCCGAAGTTCGGTTTTAAGACCACGGTAGGCATCTTCGAAATCTTTACCCTGCTGTCGGAAGGTGAGGATGAGGTTTTCCGCTGTTACCGGCCGGACCGCGAATGCCAGACTGATGATGACGGTGAGCAGGATGCACCGGGAGAATACTGATAAGGTCAGAGGTGTGGTCGATATCGTGAATGAATTCATAGTCTCACTTGGAAAGAAATTTGCCGGAATGTCGGATACTCCGTACATCAGAAACTGTAGTTGACGGGAAAAACACTCATGGGTTCAGCGGTTGTTCCAAATGCAGTCCACTACTCTTTCTAACGGTTCCGTTTTCAGTCTTGGCTATGGCACTTCCAGAAATTATATGGTTATTAAAAAGCGGTGTCAAAGAGGAAAAGTGTATTATAGAAAAATATGCGACCGGTAATATGGGCTAAATTCTTCCGAAACCGATGAAAAGTGTATGAATCACTACAATGATAACGGTGAAAATGCCATGAGCTTGGCGGGGTTTGAAAGAAAAGCAACGATAAATAATATGGTTACCCGGACAGGCTCCAATACAGTCACCACAAAGTGTACAGGTGGGGCCGGGAGCATGGATGCTGATCCATGCGGCAGAGAGTGCACCATAACGACATGATTTTTCACATAGTCGGCACTGTGTGCATTCGGATCGGATGGCAATTCTGAATGGATTGATTTTTCCGATGAGAGTAGCCAGAAGTCCTACGGGGCAGAAAGCCGTACAATGTACCATGGTGCCTCGTTTTCGGGAAAGAACCGCCATTATTCCGATTCCGGCACCACCGAACAGAAGGCCGAAGCTGGCTGCCACTGCTGGCGATACCCCTGTAAATCTCAAAACGAGTGCGAAAATTATTATAGCGGAAAGAATAGCGATTCGAACGAGAAACGGATGCCGAACCGGCTGTCCTGCGGCCGGTCCTGCTGTTGCGGCCAGGAAATCCCAGCTGCCGAAATAGCAGAACCAGCTGCACCAGGCGGGACCTGCAAGTACAATGGTGGTAAAAAGAAGCACTGGCATGAACAGCGGAAAATCTCCCCGGTATATCGGTGCGGCGATGATCATGGCGGGAACGGGGAGATGCAGTGTACCGGACATCAGAAAACGGGATACCCCGCTTATGCCCAAAACAGCCTGTAGAAAAAAAATACAGGAAAATGCCAGCCAGACGTTTCTCCGTATACGGTCGCTGCGGGGAGTGGAGAGAAGCTTTACGGTCAGCCACGCCGTATAGAGTGCAAGTACGAGCAGTTCCAGCCATCCCGCTCCGGGACGAAAACGTTCCGCAAGCAGTGGAACCGGATCGTCCATGATTATCTGAGGTATCGCACCTATACAGATGACAAGAAAAAAAGAGGCAAGGGCCGGATATATTTTCCGGTGGTGTGAAGAAGAACGATTCACAACGCTTCCAGCAGTTGTTCCGCGCAGCGGATACCATCAATTGCCGACGACATGATACCACCGGCATATCCCGCACCTTCACCGCACGGGTAAAGTCCCCGGACATCCGGGCTGCATAAGTCTCCGCCGCGGAGAATGCGTACCGGGGCGGAACTTCTGGTCTCGATCCCGGTGAGAATACTGTCGGGGTGTGCGAAACCATGGAGTTTACGGTCCAGGGAGCGGATGCCTTCCTGAATGGTGGCGGCGATAACTGGCGGGAGAAGCGGACGCAGATTGGTATAGGTGACTCCGGGGCGGTAGGTCGGTTCGACCATGCCGCAGGAGGTCGAGGAAGTATCGGTAAGAAAATCACCGAGACGCTGACAGGGTGCCCGACCATTGGCTCCCCCGGCGATGAATGCCGCCTTTTCGAGTTTTTTCTGAAATTCCATACCAGCGAGCACGTCGTTTCCGGGAAAATCACCGGTATCGACACCTGCCAGAATGGCACTGTTGGCATTGCGCTCGTCACGACGGTAGTTACTCATTCCGTTGGTAACAACCTGACCGGGCTGCGAGGCACCTGCAACCACATATCCGCCGGGACACATGCAGAAGGTAAAGAGCGATCTGCCGGTGGCGGTCCGCGCCACCAGGCGATATTCAGCCGGAGGAAGTGCGGCGTGACGGAAACAGGCTCCGTACTGCGCACGGTTGATACTTTCCTGCAGGTGTTCTATACGGATTCCCACGGCGAACGGTTTGGCCTGCAGCGTGATGCCGGAGCGCTTTAGCATCACGTAGGTATCACGTGCACTGTGCCCGATTGCGAGGATGAGGTTGCCGGTGTTAAGGAATTCACGGTTATCCGGATGTTGTGATGAAGAATGCCGGATACCCTGCAATGATCCTTTTTCAAAAACGATATCATCAACGGTTCTTTCAAAGAGAAAGCGTCCGCCGAGCGAAATGATTTCATTACGGATATTGATGACCGTATCCCGGAGACGATCGGTACCGATGTGGGGATGAGCCAGATAGCGGATATCGGGGGGAGCTCCAAAGTTGACGAACGTGTCAAGTACCAGTGCTCTACGTCCGTCGGAAACACCGGAATACAACTTCCCGTCGGAGAAGGTGCCGGCGCCGCCCTCGCCGAACTGAACATTGGAGAAGGAGAGCAGCTCTCCGCCGTTGAAGTGTCGCCGGACATCGGTTACGCGCTGTTCAACCGGTCGTCCCCGTTCGATAATCACCGGTGGAACACCGTTTCGCGCGAGTGTCAGCGCGGCGAACATTCCCGCGGGACCGGAACCCGTCACGACCGGCACATCGGTGGACCGGGAGCGTCTGATCACGGCGGGGGCGACAGAGGATGTTATCGGCGGAGAATTGGAAATAAGGACCTTGTAATGTATACGGATTTTTCGTTTGTTCCGGGCATCGATTGATTTTTTAAGGATAGTAACCAGGAAGTGGTGCGGTAGAGTATCGGTATCACGTCGCAGGATTTCACGGGAAAGGTCTTTTTCGCCGCAGGTCGATCCTTTCAGTGGCGGCAGGCGTTCATGCTCCTCGGGGGAAAACGACAATTCAAGCTCACGGTGCACTTATTTTTTCTCCTGTAGATAGTCGACACTGGAGCCTCCGGCAAGGAATCCGGAAGCCCACGCCCACTGGAGGTTGAATCCGCCGCAGTCACCGTCGATATCGAGCAGTTCCCCGCAGGCGAACAGTCCGGGACAGTTCAGTGATGCCATGGTGGCCGGATTGAAATCCGCCGTGGCGATACCGCCTGCCGTCACCTGTGCCTGTGTAAACGACTTCGTGCCGGTAACCGGAATCGGTAAGCGTTTGCAGACCTCCACCAGTGCGGTAATATCCTGATCGGAAAGGTCGGCGGAGCCGGATGAGAGCGGTCTGCCCAGTGCTTTTTTCAGAAGCCCGTACGCGAGCCTGCGTTGAAACAGCCCGGTAAGAAACTCTTCCAGTGCTCGCCCGGCGAAAGCAGCTTTTCTCTTCTGCAAAAGGGCCCGTGTTTCATCAAAGGTGTACCCGGGAAGAAAGTCGATGACGACGGTCACCGGTTTTGAGAGATGGTCAATATGCAGCGCTCTGGAAACATGACCTGAAAGCTGCAGTATCGGTGGACCCGAGAGACCGTAATCGGTGAACAGCAGTTCTCCCTGTTCCTGTCTGACCGGTTCATTTCCAAAAAGCAATGTTACGGCACCACGGATTTTATGGCCGCTCAGGGGTTTGACGAACGATGTGTCAGTGGTCAGCTGCACGAGTGATGGGGCCGTCGGCGTGCACCGATGCGAAAAATGAGAAAGAAGTTTGTACCCGTTGCCGTCGGAGCCGGTTGCCGGTGCGGACATGCCCCCGGTGGCGACAATAACCGTCTTCGCGGAAACTGTTTCTTCCGATGATATGGCGAGAGAGAAAACGGTACCGTTTTTACTAATCGAAGTGATTTTACATCCGGTAAAAAGTTCGATGCCGCTCTCATCCAGAGCGCAGCGGAGGGCATCGAGCACCGAAGAGGCGTGAAGGCTCGCCGGATACACTTTCTGCTCATCTTCCACGGTGCAGACGACTCCCATTTCCTCGAAGAGCGTAATGATTTTTAACGGCGGAAACTGCAGAAATGCGGTTTGGGTGAATGAGGGATCAGTTCCGTGGAATCGCGTACCGTTGGAATCGAGATTGGTAAGATTGCATCGTCCGTTCCCTGTGGAAAGCAGTTTTTTGCCGAGCCGTTCATTGCGTTCAAGCAGTGCGATTCTGAGCCCGGGAGCGTACTCCCTGCTGCATCTTCGGGCGAACCAGGCGGCGGCCATACCTGAGGCGCCACCCCCGATAATGGCAATGTCGACGGTATGAATACGGGAGGAATGTTTCATGTTGAGAAGAAAAATACAACAAGGAAAGGTTGTCGGCTAACGGGTATTGGTTTATATACCATCCCGGGAGAGGACGGTATATCTTTGCTTCCGAGACGTTTGATAATTAAAGATCGTATTCACGAGTCGGTCAGGTACCGTTGTACGGTCGTCGCAACCTGATCGATTTTTTCAACATCAGTAAATGAAGGTGCTGCCGGACCGATAACAATCAGGGGAACCCGGTTTCGGGTATGAGCACCTGAGCCGAGATCTTCAAAGTTGCCGTGATCGCTGCAGATGACGACCGATAGGGCGTCATTCATTGCGGAAAGAATACCGCTGAAAAACCGGTCCAGTTTTCTCAGAAACCGGTTGGCGGCTTCACAGTCGGTTGCATGCCCGATCAGATCGGGTTCAAAACATTCGAACAGAACGAAATCGTGGGTTCCGGCGATGCAGGTGAGGTGACGACCGGCATCAAACGGATCGACGGCGGTGACTGCCGGTCCGGGCTTCCCAACGAGTGAATCACGGGTAATGTCCCAGTAGACGGCGTCGTTGCGCAGCAGGTCGGCAGTCATCCGGTAGGGAATTCCTGCAGCACGCACGCAGTGTGTCGTCACACTGTGTAAGTTCCGTTCTCTTTTAAAATACGCCTCGGTGTAGGAATTGGCGAATGTCGCTCCGAGCCCTGCGGCCGAAAGTTGCTTCAGAAGGGAGTATTGCTCGATAATTTTTATAAGTTGATCGTTCGGAAATGCGGGCAGGTGGTAGCCGAGCAACGCTTGTGCATTTTTCCCCGTCAATAATGAGGTTTGCCCGGTGGCACTTTGCGGAATCCCCTCGACGCCAAGCTGTGCATCGATACCCAGCAGCACCGCCCGGTTGGTTGCAACGATGCTCCCGTCAATCAGTTTTACACCGAGCAGGTGCTCCAGTGAAGGAACGCCGTGGCGGTATAACGGATTATCGCGGTTACCCGCACCCAGCCCGAATCCGTCGAGAAAAATAAGAAGAATTGATGCTCGCATTGTATCGGATGTACCGTTTTCGGTTTATGAAAAAAGGTTACCGGGAGACGCTTTTTTTGTGTGAGAAATGAAGGTACAGATAGAGATCGATGGAGACCATCAGCAGATTCACCATATACAGCGAAATTACCCAGTCGTGAGAGTAAAGCAGTTTGTGGATGATGCCGCTTGCATAGCCGCCCATGACGATTATCATGAACAGCGGGCTTTTTCCCGCTACTTCCCGTGTGCGCAATGCCTTGGCAATTGAAAGCGGCCAGCTGATGCCGAAACAGACCAGCATGATGATTTCGAAAAGACTCATTGAATTCTCATGGCATGAAAAATATATCGGTTGTGCCGGTGGCCGGCTTACCAGCTCTGAAGAGATTTCTGCAGAATCCGTTGAACAATATCCTTGATTGCTTTGTCCCGTCCGGTATCTTCGGTCTCTTTCTGGAAATCGTAGATGCCTTCACCGGTGATCGGTCCTTCGAACAGCGGTGCGTTTTTGACATTGTCGTTGAAATCAACCTGTGCGGTGATTTTGACAATGTACTGATCCACGGCCACCTGGCGGGTGGCACTCGCACCGAAGGTGTACGGTTCATGCAGGTAGCTGGTGATGGTGCCGGTGACTGTGGCATCGCCGCTGTTCTGCACGATCCGCAGCAGGTTGCCTTCGAGTATCTGCTTGTTGAGTGCCTGGGTAATCTCTTCGGCAATATCCGGTTCCATTGACTGGTTTTCGAAGAGAGGAATATCGACGGTTTTGAGATGGGACGGAAGTGTCGATCCGCTAAAGGTATAGATACTGCACCCTCCCGTAAAGAGGGCGGTAATGAGAAGTGCTGCCATGGCAGGTTTCACGCGTCCTCCAGTGGGACATAGGTGAGGCCCGTTTCTTCTTGCCTGCCGTCGGTTGTAACTTCAGAAAAAAATGTCGAAAGGGCGTTGATCATATTTTCGGTGTCGTCGAATGTATTGAAGGTCACATCAATCGACCGGGAGAACTGTTTCCCATAGCCGCGACTCACGATCCGATTGTCTAAAATAATAAGTGCGCCCCGGTCGGATGTCGAACGGATAAGCCGGCCGGCGCCCTGTCTGAAACGTATGACCGCTTCAGGGACCGAATAGGATAAAAAGGATTCACCTTCCAGTTCCTGCATCCGGAGAGCGATTGCCTGGGTAAGAGGATGGGTGGGTACGGGAAACGGCAGCCGGGGAATAACGACTATTTCACAGGCGTCTCCAGGTACGTCGATGCCCTCCCAGAAACTGTCGGTACCGAGGAGGACCATCCGGTCGTTTTTTTTGAACTCCTCGATGATGATCTGTCTGCTTCCGCTGTGGCCCTGTGCGAGGAGATTGCTTTTATTCACCGATTGATGAGTGCGCAGGAGCTGATACACTGAAGTGAGCATGCTGTTTGCGGTGAAAAGAACCA
The DNA here is from genome assembly GCA_016930275.1 of Chitinispirillaceae bacterium. GTDB lineage: Bacteria > Fibrobacterota > Chitinivibrionia > Chitinivibrionales > Chitinispirillaceae > JAFGNB01. Next base: position 1,598 of record JAFGHA010000095.1, on the reverse strand, counting down.
GCATGTTTTTACTCAAGGTGGCATGCAGTGCGGCAATTGTGTCGGCGATGTATGCGGGAAACCGTGGCGTATCGGGTGCCGGGGCTGTTTTGACGGCGCCTGCGATGGTCTGGTGTGCGCCAAACGGGCTTTTGAACAGATCGGTAGCGGTCCGTGCATCGTGAATGAGAAGGCCGGTGGTCCGTTTGAAATAGTCGAACGATGAGGCTATCGAGAGTGTTGCCGAGGTGAATATCACCGCTCCGTTGCAGCGGTCCCAGAGTTCGCCGAGGAGTGCGCCGATATCGAGCGGGACGCCGCAGAGTTTCGCCCATCCTTTGGTGAGATTCCCTTCGGTCCAGAATACATGATCATCGGTCTGTGCGGCGCTCAGGTAGGTGAGGTCCGCTTTGAGCTGCGAAGTCTGTTCGCTGCAAGCCTGCACCTGCGCTTCGATCGACTCGAATTTCTCTGGTTCCTTATGGTCCTTTATCACTTGCTTTATCAGTAAAAGACGATCGCCGAGGTTGGAAATTGACAGCAGCAGGCCTCCCGTCTGCGGGAGATCAGCGAATCCGGCGTCGCTGCAGGGAAGCTGGAAATCCGGTGACTGGCCTCCCCGGTCTTTTGCCCAGGCGATCAGTGCATCGAGAAACTGCCCGGCACTTTTCCTGAACTGTTTCAGCGAGTTCCGTAGTTCCCTGCCGCCGTTGTATAGCCGTTCCTCCTCCTTCATGGTACCGATGCGCTGCACCAGGTTATTGACGGTTTCGGCGAACAGATTGATCCGGCTGGTATCGAGTTCGACGCGCAGGAAACGGTGCCCGCTCGATTCGAGATGGTGGGCTTCATCGAAGATGATCGGGCCGGCAGTACCGAGGAATGGTGTATCGCTGCATATGTCCGAGAAAAACAGCGCATGATTGATGATTACGATATGCGAACTGAGCGCTTTGGCTCGGGCCTTCTGGAGAAAGCAGCCGCCGAAAAACGGACAGCGCCGGTGGGCGCATTCATGGTGGTCGGCACTGATTATGCTCCATATTTTCGAGAACCATTTCGGATTGAACTGATTCTGCTCCTCGATATCACCCGTGGCGGTGCTGGCGCTCCAGACGATCAGCGGAAGAATCGCGAACCGTTCCCGGGGAGAGAGGTTACCGACGCTGCCGCGGAGCAGTTGTTCGAACCGGCGGAGGCAAAGATAGTTGTTTCTCCCCTTGAGAACCGAGAATCGGAGGGTGTCGCCGCATACCGATTTGACAACAGGGAGGTCGTTAGCGGTCAATTGATCCTGCAGGTTGCGGGTGCGTGTCGAGACGACGACCCGGGTTTCATTGGCGAGCGCCCAGAGTGCTGCCGGAACGAGATAGGCGAGTGACTTGCCGGTTCCGGTACCCGCTTCTGCAATGTAAATTGAATCGGTATTCAGTGCATCGGCGACACCTCGCGCCATTTGCAGCTGCGGCACACGAGGCGAAAAGGCGGTGAGCCGTGCGGCGAGGTCACCGTGGTCGCCGAAGATACGGTCGAGACGGGTGCGGTCTACCGGCTCCCGCTCGTCACGATTGGCCAGGCGGGGTAGCGGTTTTTCCTGAGGAAAATTCAGGATGATCTCG
>JAFGHA010000094.1 GCA_016930275.1 Chitinispirillaceae bacterium | reverse complement strand
GTTTCGTTTCGCGGATACGCTCCGGATCGACCGTCGCGTAAACGATGCACTCTCCTTCTCCCGCTTCGGATAGTATATCACCCCAGGGAGAAATCACCATTGAATGACCGTATGCCTGATAGGACGCCTGTTGATCGCTGGAGCGTCCCTGGAAGGCTGCCGCCAGAAAACACTGGTTTTCAACGGCGCGTGTGCGCATGAAACACTCCCAGTGGGCCGGACCGGTCACCTGGTTGAACACCGCGGGCACCAGCAGCACATCGACACCGAGAAGCGCCGCCTGTCGCGCCATCTCGGGGAAACGGATGTCATAACAGATGAGAATCCCGATCGTACCGAGCGGTGTTTGTGCAACAGTAAACGACTCCCCGTGGGTAAACACCAGCGATTCGCGGACTCGGATACCGTCGGGATCGGCATCGAAGAGGTGGCATTTGCTGTAGGAGAGCAGTTCCGCGCCGTCAGGGCCGAAAAGCCGTGAGGTATTGTAGTGGCGCTTCCCCCGCTTTTCGACCATGGAACCGGTACAGAGATGGATGCCAAGGCGCCGTGCATGCTCTTTGAAACGCCGCAGAATGACTTCCTCATCACCGGCAATCCGTCGCAAGCCCTGCAGTTCGAAGGGGTAATAAAATATTTCAGGCAATATAATAAGTTCGGCGCCCCTGCCGGCGGCTTCGGACACCATGGCGAACGCACGGTCGACATTCGCCGCCTTGTCGTGATCCGGTGTGATCTGGCAGAGTGCGATGGTGAACGATCGCACAGGAAATCACATTCCTTTCCCGGAAAATAACAGTATCATACCGTGCCGGAAATCATCCATCGTAGCAGTAACCCCGCAATTACCGGTACGGCAAGATTGTCGTTGATGATGAGTTTCGGGGATACCCGTAAAGGAACCAGTTCAAAGACCGTTACCGTCAGCGAGGTAACGACAGCAACGCGCAACGGTATGGATCCTCCCGCCGGTTCAAGGAGTCCGGGAATCAGGGGAAATACCGCCATGAAAAAAAGCATGCAGAGGGTAAAACAGGCAAGTGAGCCTTCAAGGCTCTTTTTCCCGATTTTTATCCGGCCGATACTCATGCCGATCAGCGCCGCCACCGCATCGCCGAGGATAAAAATTGAAAGTATGATCAGCGCAATATAGGTATCGTTCCGGAAAAGGATTGAACAGATAAGTGCAGCACCGATCACCCACGTGGAACCGGTAACCGCATGTTTTTCCTCCTTACGAAGCATCGATCCGGCAAATTTGTAAAAAAGCGCCTGTACCGCAGGACTTTTCTGACGCAGTTTCTCGATGATCACCGAACCGAAAAAGAGAACAGCGAGGATTATCGTCGGGATCAGCCACGTGCCGGTAAATTTCGGGATATAGTGGATTCCCGCCGGCATGGTGAGCGCAAACAGGTGCAGTAATTTACGGGCTATCTCTTCCTTCGGCAGACGCATGAAATTCAACTTTCTGATAAACCGGTTTAATAACGAATAGATGTCCGGACCGGCTTTCCCGACGACCCCGAACGGCTGCGGGGAAAAATATATTTCCTGCGCCTCTGCGGGACCGCTGAAAAAAGTCAGGTGACCGTTGTTCCGACCATACAAACTTATTTCCGGATAGCAACCGGGTAATACCAGGCATAATACGTATACGAGGAATAGGTCGGCTCCAGACACAGTTCCAGCGGTATCTTCAGCAGGTCGTGGTTTTTCCCGGCCACCCGTATGCGGGTTTCTCCGGGAGGTATGCGCCGACGGGTGGTGAAAAACACCGAATCGCCGCTGATAACCGAAAACAGACTCGCATAACTGTATTCAGTTGCAGTAACGGTAAGATCGTACCTGCCGCCGGTTTCATCCGCACCCAGTGATGCGGCGGTGCAGTTGCTCCCCATCCAGTAGTACTGCGCCCCTTTTTCCTCGGCGACGAACACCTGTCCGTACCGCTTGTAAATTGTGATGCCGCGCGGTTCCACGAATTCATTGTCACCGGTTCCGTGCGATCCGAAAATGGCGAGCTGATTTAAATCATGATCGAATTTGATGACGCAGTGGTGGTTGAAATCGGTAACCCAGTAATTATGATAGTAATCGATGGCGCCGTAATATGCGGTATATCCTTTCGGCATGGTACCCCTCCTGAGTACTTTTCCGTCAAGGGAGCACTTGACGACATCCCTGCCGCCGTTCTCGGCGTAGAACACAGCCCGTTCCTTCCGATAAAAACTCCAGAAATGGGTACCGTCGGCAACAGCGATCGCGATGGGGGCCCTTTTTCCCGGCGGAAATATTCGCAACAGTTCCCCCTCACCCGAAAATACGACAATCCGGTGGTTACCGGGATCGGTAACGTATACACGCCGCTCCTCGTCGATGGCAATCCGGTTCGGTCCCGAAAGCCCGGGATCACCGTCGCTTTTTCCGTTAAAGGAACGTACCCACTGCAGTTTTGATTTCGGGTTAAAGAGCTGCACGACGCGGTTGTTCCCACTGTCGGCGACAAACACATCACCTCTGCCGTTCGCCGCAATTCCTTTCGGACAGAAGAAATGCTCCTCCCCGCTCCCCTTCTTTCCGTACAATCCGAGCGTCCACATCGAGGTGTTGTAGATGATCTGGTGCTTTCCGGAGTTCACGCCGTACACCACCACTTCGTCGTCATCCTTTTCGGTAGTGGTGTCTTCCCACGCCGCAAGCCGGGCGGTCGCCAACCCCTGCGGATCGTCAAAGAACGTGCGTGGACCGAAGAACATGAAGAGATGCTGCGGTGAGGCTTTACGGATACCATAGGAATGTCCGTACGGCGGGAATACCAGAACCGCGCCGGTATCGGGACGTGCGTTGACGATGACAGCCAGCAGCAGTATACAACCACCCAGGTTGCATCCTGAAGTACGACGTTTCGATAGAACAGGAAACTGGATCATGACCACAACATTCTTTCACCGGACTACGACGATTCAGACTTTAATGATAATAATAGATTCGTGCACCCCGACCGAATAATGACGTCAGATCCGGGACGGTTCCGCTACGCTAAATATATTGTTTTGTACTGCTGAACACCGTATACGATGTTCCATCTTGATTACATATCTTTTTTTTCCAGCCCCAAATAGCGGCAGACGGGCTGTTCCAAAGAACCATTTTACGAACAATGAATGATATCACCACCATTCATTACCACTCTCAAACAAAGGATGCCTTACCTTATAGCTGTAGGGATGGGGGAATGCCCGGTTCGAATTTCAGCGGCTGCGTACAGCATTTCAATATGGTCAGGTAGTAAATCTGAATTACCGTGGACAGGGCAGTCAGTCGGGACGACATGGCCGGTGTTTTCAGGGTAGTGCAATTTTGACATCTGCATTTGTTTCCCGAAACGTAATAAAAATGCACCTTGTACGATGTGTTTTTTAACATGCCGGAACACTGCCGGCGTCAGCGGTGGGATGTTGTCGGATGAAAATGAATGTAGATGGTCTTCAGAAGTTCAATGCCGTCGTATAAAGTTTTTTCCACCTCGGTGGCGATCCGGTCTCCCTCGGTTACCGATAACGATCCGTCAACACCGATGGTGATGTTGACGACAAAATAGGGACCGAAGCGGTGTGCCCTGAGGTATTCGACCGCTTCCACACCCGGAACACCGATGGCAATTGCCCGCACCTGCAGTTCCAGATCCTCATCCGGTATCGTATCCATGAGTTCCGACGAGGATTCACGCAGAATGTGAATTCCGGTTTTCAGGACGATAAGCGCGACACATGCACCGGCAAGCGGATCCCCCCACAACAGCCCCGTCCACCCCAGCGCGATTCCGACTGCAGCGCCCGCTGATGAGAACACGTCGTTGCGGTGGTCATATGCCAGCGCCATAAGCGCCGCATTATTGGTTACACGTGCCGCGTTGCGGGTGGTCTGGAAAAGAATTATCTTCGTTACAATGGTTCCGCAGGCGGTCAGGAGTGAAAATAATCTGAATCTGCCCGAACAGATTGCACTGTCATTGACCAGCAGGTCGTAAGCGGTATTGATGGAATCCCAGAAAATCGCTATCGCGGTGGTGATGACGAATGCGCCGATAACCACCGCCGCAATACTCTCCATCTGGTGGTGACCGTACGGATGCTCTTTATCCGCAGGTTGTCCGGCAAGGCGGGTGAATATCTTGACGGCGATGTAATAAGCAACATCGGAAGTCGAGTTGATACCATCGGCAAGAAGTGCCCGGCTGTGTCCGATGATACCGACCGATACTTTCAGTATCGCCAGAATGATATTCACCAGAAGACCGGCATTGACCATCCGGCCGGCAATCCGCTCCCGTTGATGTTTTTCCAGAGCCACTGGAGTCACTGGTACCATTTCTGTTGGTGGTCATAAAAAAATATTCACCTTTTTCCGTATATCCGGCATGATTACCGCTGCCGATGTTTTGGACAGAGGTGAAAAAAGTGCTGATTGGATGCTGTTGCAGGTTCAGTCATCGGTACAGCATCCTTCAGTACCGGTACCAACCCGGATAACAGCATCCGGCGGTTATGTCGACATCACCCCGAAATGAATGCTGAAACTACTCATCTTCACCGGGAAGTATCCGCACCGCACCTCGATCCGCCGATGCAGCAAACAGGGCATAGGTACGAAGCGCCTGGGAAACCGTACGTTCACGTCCTGCGGGGCTGAACGCAGCCGTTCCCTTCGCCTCCTCCTCAGCCTTTCTGCGTGCGATTTCATCGCTGTCGCACCGCAGATTGATACTTCGGGCGGGAATGTCGATATCGATGATGTCGCCATCGCGGATAAGCGCGATCGCGCCGCCGGCGGCCGCTTCGGGAGACACATGCCCGATTGATAATCCGGATGTTCCTCCCGAGAACCGTCCATCGGTGATGAGCGCGCATGCCGCTCCCAGATGTCGTGATTTGATATAGGAGGTCGGATAGAGCATCTCCTGCATACCGGGACCGCCTTTCGGTCCTTCGTACCGTATCACGATAACATCGCCGGCCTCTACTTCATTGAGGATTCCCTCACAGGCTGCATCCTGTGAGTTATAAACCCGCGCCCTGCCGCTGAATTTGAATATGGACTCGTCGACACCTGCGGTTTTGACGATGCACCCCATCCGCGCTATATTGCCGAAAAGTACGGCTAGTCCGCCATCCTGCATGTAACAGTGCTCCCGATCACGGATACAACCGGCAAACCGGTCGGTATCGAGTTCCGTATAGGCTTCCTGCGAACCGAGAATGAGATTTCTCTTTCCTCCACCGGGAGCGCTCCTATAGCGCTGTTTCGCCTCGTCGGTGCACGTCGGCAGGGTGACATCATTGGCGGCAATCACCTCGGCGAGTGTCGGTGCATCGACCCGGTGAACGGAGGCATCGATTATTCCGCTGCGATCGAGTTCTCCAAGAATCGCCATGATACCGCCCGCACGATTGACATCCTCCAGATGATAATGTGAACTCGGCGCCACTTTACAGAGTACCGGTATTTTTCTGGAGAGCGCGTCGATATCCTTCATGGTGAAATCAACTCGCGCCTCGTGGGCGATCGCCAGCAGATGCAGCACGGTATTGGTCGACCCGCCCATGGCGATATCGAGCGACATGGCATTCATAAATGCCGCGTGCGTCGCGATCGACCGGGGCAGCACCGTGGTATCACCGTTTTCATAATATGCTTTCGTGATCTCCACAATCCGTTTTGCGGCTTTTTCGAAAAGCACCATCCGGTTGCGATGTGTGGCAACCACCGTCCCGTTCCCCGGCAATCCCAGACCAAGTGCCTCGTTGAGACAGTTCATCGAATTCGCCGTGAACATTCCCGAACAGGAGCCGCAACCGGGGCAGGCGGCCATTTCGACCGCCGCGATCTCTTCGTCGGACACATCGCTGTCGGCAGCCATAACCATTGCATCGACCAGGTCGTATTTTTCCCCATTATAAACACCTGCCTCCATCGGTCCGCCGGAAACGAATATCGCGGGAATGTTGAGCCGCATGGCCGCCATAAGCATTCCCGGGGTAATCTTATCACAATTGCTGATGCACACCATCGCATCGGCGCAATGGGCGTTGACCATATACTCCACGCTGTCGGCGATCAGATCACGTGACGGCAGAGAGTACAGCATTCCCCCGTGCCCCATGGCGATACCATCGTCGATGGCGATGGTGTTGAATTCCGCCGCGAAGCACCCCTGTTCCTCGATCATCACTTTCACCTGCTGACCGATCTCGTGCAGATGCACATGCCCGGGAACGAACTGTGTGAAAGAATTGACGACCGCGATCACCGGTTTTCCGAAATGCTCCTCGCGCATTCCGTTGGCACGCCACAGACTCCGCGCTCCGGCCATTCGGCGTCCCTGCGTTGATGTTGCACTGCGTAACGGGTATCCCATTGTGCTCTCCCTGGTTCATAGTATCTGAAGTTGATTTTTCCACTTGTCGGATAAAAAGGTATGTAGTTTCAGCTTACGAGATTCAGCATTAAAACGCATCTTCGGTACTGAGTATCACTTTCGCCGATGTATTCAACAAGCTCATCAGGTTTGTGGTAAAATACGACACTCCCGGTTTATCGGGCAAGCACCAGAAATACCCTTGCAAGAATACTGATGCTGCATTATAATGTACAAAAAGCCTCGGAAATCCGGAAAAAAGCCGTTGGCCCTCCACCACCTGTCATCCGATGAGGTCATATGCATACCCCACCTGTTCGTTGCACACTCTTCTGTATGATTGTTCTGAATTTCACGATTGCCGCCTTGAATGCAGCTCCTTCGGTTGTGCTCGATTCGCTTTCGGGAGAAGCTGAAGTACAACGTGCCGGTATGACGAAATGGAAACCGGTGAAACTCAATTCCCGGCTGTTCAACAACGATGTCGTGCGTATCGCTCCCGACGGCTATGCCCGTCTGCGGTGGCCTGACAAATGTGAGGTCTATATGAAAGGCGGTACGCAACTTATGGTGAATATCGGCCCGCCGACCGAAACGGAAAAGCTGCTCAATTATGCCACCGTTTTCATGGGAAGTGTCTTTTTTATCATTAAAAAAAGTATACCCCTCCCCCGTAAAGAAAATATCCAGATCTATACACCAACCACGGTCATTTCGATCAGAGGCACCTCGTTTTCGCTCGATGTCGCCCCCGAAACCGGCACCACAGCGATAAAAGTGCTCTGTGGTACCGTCCGGGTCAGTTGTATCGCGAAACATGTATCCGCCTTCGTGAGCGCACCGTATAAATCGGTGGTGAAGAAACTGACTGATCCCATCGTCTCCACTCCCATGCATGACGATGAGATCGACTCCCTGCGCATCTGGATTCCCGCCGATGTCGTCGATCGTGAAATAACGATGCATCTCGCCGAAGGAAAGCGGAACCAGATGATCATTTCCGGCCGGATCGACAAAAAGTGTGTGCTTACCACTTTTAAAAACAGTTCAAAATATACCGGCGACTGGGATCTGCAACACCGGCTGCCTGCGATGCTCGCCGAACGGTTGCATAACGTCAGCTCCCACTGCAAGGTCACGGTTAGTGATACCCTGCCGCAGCGTTCGGATGACAAAGGCGTTAAACGGGGCCAGCAGTATATTATTTCGGGAACGGTGACGTTTTTTGACATTGTCAACCATGCTGAAATTACCGTTCGCGCCGATGAGTATCGTGAACGGTCCATCGCCCGTGTACAGATCGATCTTACTCTGTTCGACGTCACCGGCGACACCGAGGTGCTCCGGACCACGGTAACCGGAGAGTACTCCGGCAAGAAAAGTAACGAAAATTCGATGAATACCATAGGAAAAATGGCATTCGATCTTGAAAACAAAGAGTTCGCCGGTTCACTTCTCGGTGTCGCACTCTCACAGGCGCTTGAACAGGCGGTTGAAAAACTGAGTAATGCGATGTTCCAGTAGACGTTCGCGGAAGATGTATCAGAGTGTCGAAAGTTCCGTGATGGTAAAAAGCGGGAACGGTCCTTCGATGACGGTTATATCGGGCCGATATCCGATATCTTTCAGTACCTGCTCCGAGACGTGCACTTCATCCGTCCGTAACGTGTTGCTGATACGAACAACGCGCTCCGTCCCGACGGGAATACTCCCGCAACAGCGCAATGCGAACCGGAAACCTTCACGGTCATTTTCGGCGATTACCGGAATCTTCACCCGTTCGAGAAACGTACTGGTAAAGGCGTTCTCATACATCACGCCGAAATTGATCTGATCGAAGAGTCGTCGTGTGATAACGTCGGCCAGTCCGATTCCGAGCGCATTACCGTGCGACCGCTCCGAGATATCGCGTATGAAGATACTCCCGATTGACGGATGTTCAGGTTCCCGTTCACCGCGGATACGGATTCTGCCGATTACATTGGTATCGAGACCGGTACCGCTGAAATCCTTGCCGATATAATCAACGATAAGCACATCGATTATATCAACCGGAAGTCGGGGCATATTCCCGGCGGCAAGTTCCAGGAGGCGCGGTTCGTTTTCCATTATCGCCGCACCATGCAGTACTTCAATATGCACCGGCCGGTCGCATCGATTTTCGACAACGGCGACACCGGCCAGTATTTTTCCCGTTGAAAAGATGTGTCCGGCCGCGACCGGAATAAGTTCTCTGAGTCCGCGGACCCCGAATTTGTGGATCTCACGCGCCTGGACATGTTTTCCGAGACCGATCACCGCCATCTTCACGAGACCACTCTCGTACCGTCCGTGGAAGTCTGTGTGCGGTTTCACACGATTGATGAGTATCACCCCGTCGGCCTGAAGCGCCTCGCGGCTGAGGAACACCCTGCATTCACAACCGGGAGTATCGAGCTGTTCCACTTCCATTCCGGCGGCAACCGGTATCCCCATGGTTTCCTCGGTAATACCGTACCCGGCCAGTACCTCCCGCTGTCCCTCGGGAGTCGCACCGCCATGGCTCCCCATTGCCGGAATGATAAACGGCACTGCACCTTGCTCAATAAGAAAATCCGCTACCGATCGGCAGATTCGATCGAGAGCATGAATCCCCCTGCTCCCGACAGCAATACCGATCCGCATTCCCTTTTCGACCAGTATGCCACTCTCACGCAATTTTCTGGCGGTTTCCCCATGGGGATCTTCGATAGAGGCAGTAGCATCCTCCTGCCTGATGCGATACATTGCAATCATTTTACTCCCTTACCGATTCCGGATTTCACCAGGCGCGACGAACGATAGCGGTCGTTATCATGCAGTGCCGGGTAACCGAAGGACATTCCGCATGATCGTCCGACATCCCGGCCGTACTGCTGAAACCTGCCTGCAATAACGTTTTCACCACACCGTACCCTTCCTAAAATTGCCGAAATCCTACCATGCGCGATCCACCACTCATTATATTAGAGTATTCCATATCGAATCACAAAAACATTGAAAGGGGCGGTTTGATGAAACTCCGAATCGCAGTAACAGGACTGGTCATCTTTTTAATTACCTGTGCGCCGTATAAACAGCTGCAGCCGAAACCTGAACTTTCTCCCGCCGAATCCGGTTACATTGAACTTAAAAATAATAAAAAAGATTTCGTTATTAAAAAAGATAAAAAATACTTCATACTTTTCCCCGCTCCGCAGGAAAACAATTTTTATCTGGTCATTTCAAACGGGAAGAAAAAATCGGTGACAAGCTATCTTACCGCGGAACTGGTTGAAAAGAAAAAACCGGGCGCCAAAATCGCCGATGAGTCGGAAACCGATACCCTCAGTGTTTTCCCGGTCGCCAAAAACAGTACCGGTTACTATTTCATTATCGAAGGAACCGGTACCGAACTACCGCTTTCGGTAACCTACCGGTATACACCGCAGTGGCGGTTCAAATTTGAAAACAAGCACGCCTCCTACCGGGAAACCCTTGCCGGAAATCGTGTCAACCGAACGATTTACGAATCCATCGGTCCCGACAAAACCCTCGAAGGAATGAATTTCACCGCAACGATCGACAAGGTCACGAAACACCGCAGTGCCATCGATGAGGTATACAGACAGCTGCTTGCCATCGAGAGTATCTTTCCACCGTCAATTGTCAACTCCACCGACGAGGCCTACCTCAATTACAAGAAACTCAAGGCTGACATCGAGGAGGAAATGCAGTTTCAGGATGTCTACCTTGCGACGCTCCGGTTTTTCTTCACTGAATTCTCCTGTCGCGGCAATCCGCTTGAACTCGTCAAAGCAGTGGGTGATTTTACCGCTTTCTTTGCGGGAAAAGATAAAATCCGTCCTGCGGTGATCACCGAGGCTCAGAAAGTACTCAGTGAACGTCTGGTGGAAATCACTCCGTTCTACAACCAGCGGTTCAAAGGCAAGAACGATATCAAACCGTTCGCACAGGAAACCTTTTTCATTAAAGAGCTGCTTGAAATCGGCGCGCTCTGTACCACTGCCGGTATCACCACCCCCGAGGAATATACGACACTTGCGGTGTTCGCCAAAGCATTCAATGAACGCAGCAGTGCTCTTCTGACAGCGCAGGATACCGTTGCCGCCATCCGGAAAACCATCGAAGCGGATAAAAAAATGCCCGCAAATGATTTTTTCAAAGCAATTGTACAACGTGCGTCCTCCATTAAAACCCTTGCACCGGCAACGCTCGGCGACGAGTTCGGCGACTATGTCAACTACAATTGCAGCGAAGCGCTCAATCAGGAAATCGCGAAGTTCTCCAAACAGTTTGAAACCGATCTCATGGGATACCGGGAAGCCGACGCGCTGGTTCCGGAACTCAATACGCTCAAAGAGCAGAAGGACTACAGTACCATGCTCGGACTTCTCAAACAGAAATCACACCTCACCTTTCTGCTTGCCAAATACAGCGATCTCGACAAAATGTCGGTTGAAGAGCAGGGAAAACGCATCGGCGAAGCACTTGCCGGCAGAAACTGGCCTCAGGCCGAAAAAAGTCTCCACGCCCTGCACGAAGACGGTAACTTTCTCAATCCAGCAGAGATTCTTCCCATTAAAAAAGCGGTGGTCGAGGAATATGAGGACTCCCTTTACACGCGTATCGACCGGTATTCACGGTCGCGTATCAACAAGTTTGTCGAAGAGAACTACATGACCGTCGAAAATGTCGATTCACTGTACAGTGATTCGGTATTTCTTCCCGCTTACGACGTCACTTTTTCGTCGGGATCACGGAATGAACTGATCCGGCGGAAAAACGAGCTTGTTGCGCACCTTGCGAAGATGAAGGATGACGAATTCCCGGCGAAAGCCATCGCACTTCTCTACAAGGCGTTTCTGAAGAATCCCAACGATAACGGTGTTCTCAAGGCACGGGCGATTGTCACGCACGGTACCCATTACAAAGGCGACAACAGGAAAGTGAAGATTCAGATTGCCGAATGCGACCCGCGCTCCATGAAGTGGATCGTCAAACCGAAGCAATACCGCAATGTTTTCGCGATTCCCATCACTTCCTCGAAACGTGGAAAGAACAAATATATGGTACGCTTCAACGTCGACATTCCGACCGAGGCCAATTTTCCAGTGTACGATGTCAACATCAAACTCTCGAAGGAAATCGCCGGCAATGCGGCCTCGGAACAATGGTACGATAAAATTACCCTCAATAAAAAAGAACTTAAAAATGAGGGACGGTTCACCATTTCCGCTCCCACAGCGGCAAATCAGTATGAATGTCAGATTACTCCGGTGCAGATGACCAAGGGGAAAGGAAACATCCTTGAAATCACCTTCTCGCATCCGTCGTTTAAAGTGCATCAGGTAAGCGTCATGGTTCAGAAACCGATCATCAAGAAGAACTAAGGAGCCCGTCATGAAGAAAGCGATTATCATTACCATCATTCTCGGTATCGCCGTCACCGGCGGCCTGCTGTATTTTTTCATATTCGGCAAGAACCTCAGCGGACGTATTGTTATCCCCTACATCGCACATCAGAAACCCCGTGTTGACCCGCACATTCCAAGTGCCGTCCCCATTGCCGACAAACTCGATGAGGTGCTTTTCGACGGACTTTTCAACGTGTCCGCCAATCCGAGCGGTATTATTTATGAAGACGGCCTCGGAGAACTCATGGGAGTCGACGAGAACAGTACGGTTGCAATACGCCTGAAACCGTCAACAAAGTGGCATTCAAGTTACTCGGTTTCCATGGATAAGGAAAAGGTTGCGGTAACTGCGGCACAGGCCGTTCAGGTAACCGCGAACGATCTCCGGTTCACGCTGCGCCGCATTCAGTCACTCGGCAGTATTTCTCCCGATTATATTCTCGTTTCGCAGGCGGTACCCGATTTCGATTTCACCGGTCCCGATGAAAACAATGAAATACGGTTTCAGTTCCGTGGCGACCGCGAATGGATCGAACCAGATATCAAAGAGGTGCTTTCCTTCAAGGTCCTTCCCGGTTCTTCGGAAATGAACGCGCCGAACTACATGGTGGGAAGCGGCCCGTATCTTTACGCGGGAGAATATGAAGACAAACTTTTCTTCCATAAAACTCCCGACGGCGCAGCCACCATTCCACAGGCGTATCTCAAACCTTTCATTGACAACAGCACCTATTCCACCGAACTCAAGAACAAAAACATCAACACCCTGCTGAGTACGCCGTTCGGCTCCATCGCCCCCATTGTACGCGACAGCTCGAAGTTCTTTTACAAGTCTAGTATCAGCACCTGCTTTTTCGCCATCCTCTTTAATGTTAAAAGAGTATCACTCGAGCAACGGCTTGCTGTCCGGTCGCTTATAGACAACCATCGGGTGATGAACCGTTTCTTCAGGGTAGGAACCGAACAACAGCGGCATATCGCCAATTACCGCGGCGACGGCGACAACTACGACGAATATCTCAACTTCAGTGTTTTTCCCACAACCTCGTACTACATTGAGGAAGAGATCCTGACGCCGCTCAAAGACACCGTCAACCCCGATCTCTCGGTGCTTTCCGACACGGTACGCATCCAGACCTGTGTTAATGCCGATTTCCGTGAAGAACTGGCGGAACTGGTGGAAATCCTCAACGATCCGACGATCAGCCGAGGAAAAATCAAAGTGAGTGCCGTTCAGAACGAGGAAATCCGTCAGGGGAATTACGATGCGGTCCTGGTTCCCTTCAGCGGCTACCGAAGCAACTTTCTGTTCGATATGTACAATGTATTTCTACGTGAACCCGATTTCGAAAATTACAAGGTCAATCTGATCACGACGGTCGGCAACGATGGAAAACCGGCAGTTTCCGAGGAGTCCTTCAGCGCCGGTAAAAACTTCTTCCGGCTCGACCTCGCGGACGAGTCTCCGGAACAGACTGATTACCGCATGCTGCTCAACCACATTTTCAATTTCATGTCAACCCGGGAAGTCGGTGACAAGCAGGTTTATGCCCAGTTCATCGACCAGCTCGATCAGAAACTGGCAATGGGATGCTGGCTTTTCTCGCTTCCGTCGCTCGCGTATTTCAGCAATCAGTTCGAGGAGCGTTCAATTGACCTGTATGGTACGGCCTCACAGCTTTCAACCATTGAAAAATGGCAGGAGAAACAGAAATAAGCTCACCCGCCATCCGTACTTCGCACTACCGGGGTACGGATGGTACCGTAATGCAGGCACTGAGGTCCGCTGATGAAATTCCATACGTATGCTCAATCATTCGCACTGGCAGCGCTGCTTTCTTTCCCGCTGATGGCAGCATCACCATCCAGTGATTTTCTCATTATCGAAAGTCCCGCATCTTGCGCGTTGTACGATCAGTACGAGCAATTACTCTCCGATTCGAAAAAAAACAGTCTGCCGCCGAACGCTCCGTTCGAAATCATCAACGAACGGCAACTGATGGGTGACCAGATTACCCAGGCCATGCAGCTCAATCTGCTGGGATCGGTTTATTATCTTATACTCGACGAGAAAGGGAACGTCACCGGTGTTCCCGGGTCAGCCGGTTCCAAACGCTACCGGGGATGCACCCCCCGCAACGACTCGCTTATGGTGACCGTATCCGCACTTTCACTTATGCGACAACCCGTTTCCGGCGGTACCTTTGTCACGTTGAAAAGAGGTGATACCGTTCTCCGGATCTTCAGCTGGCGCGGTTCGAACTATCTGCTGTATTCCAAGCAGAAGCAGATATTCGGATGGACCGGTTCCACGAAAAAACAGCTCCGTGCCATTGAATCGAAGCACACCGTCCACTCATCGGAAAATGACTTCTCACCGCTCCATCTTCGCATCATGAAACGGTTGAAGGAGGCAAATGACCGGTACGATTCACTGTTCTCGTATTTCAATACCAGAACCCGGCAGGAAAAAGCTGTCCCCCGATGGATCGCCGAAGCCACCGGAGACCATCGGTATGTTCTGAAGGGATCGGATGAAGTGGTGGGGGTCCTTGAAAACAGTACCCGCTACATTGTCAAGGACATCGAACAGTT
>JAFGHA010000093.1 GCA_016930275.1 Chitinispirillaceae bacterium | reverse complement strand
GGCGGATGGGCGCTCAACATAAAGTATACGCCGCCGACAAAAAAAGAACAGGGAAACGGTTATACCGCACGGTTCGGAGATCTTGTCGAAGGATTCTTCAGGCAGGGCGGTATGCAGGTGCAGTTCAACGTGCAGGATTACGCGACGCTGATCGATGCCAAGAACCATCCCGAAAAGTATCCGGAAATGATCGTGCGGGTATCCGGGTACAGCGCCTATTTCAAGGATCTCAGCGCGGCTATGCAGGATGAACTGATTACTCGTACCCAGTATGATCTCACATCGGGTGCAGCCGTTCCGTTGCCGCAGACCATGTAGTGGTACGATATTCCGTGCCACTTAATTATTCAACAGACAGAAATTTGTAATTGCTAAAAAAGGAAATCCCTATGAATCCATTTGCCGCAGTCATCAACCGAATCAATCTCTGGTGGACGAAACGTGCCTTCATTAACAGTTTTCGCGACGAGGCTCTTGACCTGTCGCTCGAGCTGCTGCTCGGATTCATGCGCCTGTATCTCATTGTCAATGCATCGTTCCGTAAAAATATTGAAAACTTCGAAGCCCGGTATTCATTTAAAAGTACCGATGGAAGGATCGATGCCGGAATCATTTTTTCAGGATCGAAAATGCGGGTAGTCCGTCATGCGATTGACAACGCTAATGTGGCCGTGGTGTTCAAAGACGGCCTGGCCCTTAAAAATTTTCTCTTCGCTCCGGAGCCCGACATCATTGGTGCCATCCTCAATAACGAGGTGTCGTATACAGGTAACCTCAACTACCTCTCCAAGTTTGCCTATATGGCGAAGCATCTGAAGTTGCAGTTTATTCCGGGTTAGCATCGTCCTCATTTCCTGATGCCTTTAATCCGTTGGTCGACCTGAATTATCGATCTGCAGTTATTCCTTTATAATCTGTGGTCAGGTTGTATTTTTCCTTCCGGATGGTTCAGGTACAGGCTGTCCGAACAAATTACAAAGGAAAACTGATGAAATACCAGAAACTGCTGTTAACGTTGATCGGTGGTTGGATCATTTTTATCGGACTCGATAGTACACACGGCCATATGGGGTCGCTCGGGATCAGATCACTGAACAAACCGATTCAACTCGCTTACGCTTCCACTCGTATCGCCCGGACAATCATACTGTTCACGATTGCCGTCTGTACGTTTCTTCTGGTCGCCAAACAGGAAAAAAAGAAAAATGCCGACAAATAATCAGCAGGATAAGGATTAGGAAGAAATATGAATGCGCCGGTTATTTATCTTGATAACAATGCCACCACCATGGTCGCCCCTGAAGTTATCGAGGCAATGTTGCCTTTTTTGAAGGATCGCTGGGGAAATCCCTCGAGTATTCACCGGTTCGGCGGGAGTGTGCGGCGGAGTATCGAGCATGCGCGTGAACGAGTCGCTGCGCTGATCGGTGCTCTTCCCGAGGAGGTCATTTTCACGAGCTGCGGTTCCGAGAGTGATAACATGGCACTTAAAGGTTTTTTCGCCATCCACGGTCAACAGACGCGTATTATCACTTCGACCGTTGAACATCCGGCGGTACGTAATACCGCCCGTTTTCTCAAGGAAAAGGGAGCGTCACTTTTCGAACTTGAAGTGGATGGCGAGGGGATGCTCGACGCCGATCAATTTGACGAATTGCCGATCGATGAGCATACGATGGTTTCGCTCATGTGGGCGAATAATGAAACCGGAGTACTGTTTCCCATTGAGGAAATTGCTGAAAAGGTAAAAAACCGCGGCGGTACCATGCATACCGATGCGGTGCAGGCGGCCGGAAAGATCGCGATCAATATGAAAACGACACCGGTTGATATGCTGGCGATCAGTGGCCACAAACTGCATGCGCCGAAGGGTATCGGAGTACTGTTTCTGCGCAAGGGATTTAACATCGAGCCGCTTATTCATGGTGGACACCAGGAGGACGGACTGCGAGCCGGTACGGAAAATGTTCCTTATTGTGTCGGACTCGGTGTGGCGTGTGAGTTGGCGTTTACCGGTCGCGGAGAAGAGGAGGGGCGCGTTCGTCAGTTGCGGGATAAACTTGAAAACGCACTCCTTGCCAGTTGCGGTGGAGCGAAACTCAACGGTCATAAAGAATGGCGTCTTCCCAATACCGCCAATGTCAGTTTTGAAAATATCGAGGGTGAGGCGATCCTGCTCCATCTTGACGAAAACGGAATTGCCGCATCATCAGGCAGTGCCTGTACCACCGGGTCTCTGGAACCGTCACATGTTATGCGCGCGATGGGTATTCCGTATACGTTCGCCCACAGTTCAACCCGGTTTTCACTCAGCAGGTACACCACCGAACCGGAAATCGACAAAGTGATCGAGGTGATGCCGGGAATCGTGGAGACCCTGCGTTCCATTTCGCCGTTTGTGGAGAGGGGTTGAGATGGCCGATCTGCGAACCGAGATAGAGCAGTTGAAAAAAGAGCGGGATGCCGTGATACTGGCGCATACCTATCAACCCGCCGAGGTGCAGGATTGTGCTGATTTCGTGGGTGATTCCTACGGGTTGAGTCTTGAAGCGAGTCGCACTGCAGCCTCGCTGATTATTTTCTGCGGGGTTCGTTTCATGGCCGAAACCGCCGCGATTCTCAATACTTCACGTACGGTAATTCTTCCCGAACCGCTTGCCGGGTGCCCGATGGCGGAAATGATTACCGCGCAGGAGCTGGGGCAACTGAAAAACCGGTATCCCGACCATGCGGTTATGTGCTATGTCAATTCAACGGCGGAAATCAAGGCGATGGCCGACGTCTGCTGTACCAGCTCCAACGCCCTCAGTATCGCGAAAAAACTGCCGCCGGAACGGGGGATCATTTTTGTTCCCGACCGCCACCTCGGATCGTGGATCGAAGAACAGACCGGCCGGCAGATGGTACTCTGGGACGGTTTCTGCCCGACCCATCTGCGAATCACTCCGGAAATGATTACCACCGCCCGGAGTGAACATCCCGCTGCCGAAGTGCTCATTCACCCCGAAGCACCCCACGAATGCAGGGTTCTGGCTGATGCGGTGTTGTCAACCGGTGGTATGAGCACGTATGTCGAAAAAAGTGATAACGACGAGTTTATCATTGCGACCGAGATCGGCCTTGTGCATACACTTAAAACCAATACTCCCGGTAAAAAGTATTATCCGGTTTCCGATGAGGTGACCTGCCCCAACATGAAGCGCGGTTCACTGGTTTCAGTACGCAATGCGCTTGCGGGAACCGGTGGTGAGAAGGTTGTCGTCGACAGTGAGGTCGCCGCGAAAGCGCTCCGCTCGCTTGAGCGGATGCTGGCGTTGAGTGAAGACGGGAAATAACCGTGAAGTCCGGTGGCAGCTGCAGATACTGTCGTATCAGATGGTGTTCAACTGTTTGATCGTTTTATATTCAAACGCGAAATCGATTTCAAAACAGTCAACGAATTTTTCCTTGAGCGAAGTGATCAACAGTTGAGGATCTTTCGTGTAAAAGACAAATGCTCCACCCCCGCCGGCTCCGCAGATTTTTCCCCCGTAGGCACCGTGCTCTTTCGCATATGCATACATCTCGTCAAGGCGGGGAGATGATGATGCCGGGGCCAATTCCTTCTGGGCTTCGAAATTTCTTTCCATAATCCCGGCACACCGGATGAAATCGCCGGCACTGATTGCATCGAAAAAGAGTCTGCCGCACTCACTTATGACCGCAAGCGCGTTTTTACCCTCAGGGGTTGCATGGCTTTTATATACCTGTTCAACGGCGACCTGCGCGTTGCGGCTTATTCCGGTATGGATGAGCACCAGTTTTTCCTTGAATCGTTCAAGAATTTCTCCGGGTATCTCTCCACCGATTACATTACCGTAATCAGGTCCGAATTCAAAGCAGTGCATCCCGCCGTACACTATTCCATACTGGTCCTGTCTGCCGATTGCCCAGTTCAGCTCCCGGTTTTCGAGAGTGAAGAGATCTTCGGCGATAGCGGAAAGTGTTTTAGCTTCGGAATTGTAGGTTTTTGCACTGATCATTTCGAGCAGTTTCGCGGCTGTCGATGTGGAGAGACCACTTCCTCTGGGGTATCCCGAGAAATTGAATGCGCCGGATTTGTATTCGATCAGTGGTTTGATGGCGACATTGGTCACGAATCCCGGTGTTCCATGCATGATGTAGGGTACATCAGCCCAGCCGCCTGCAAAATCGATGCGTAATGGGGCCTTGTAGGAAAAATTGATTTTATCGATAATGCGCGTGCTTGAGGTGGGTTCCAGTTCCAGCGGAACCACCCGCTCCACAAAACGAATTTCAACGCCGAGCCGGTTGCAGAGTTCACGTTTGGTCATGATATCCGAATCATCACTGTTGAGCACGTAAATATCGGGTCTGAGGTTTTCGAGAACAGGGGCGTGGTCCATTTTACCCGTGAGCAATATGTCTGAGTTGAGTACCGCGTAGTCTACATCATGCATCGCCGCGACGAGATACAACCGGTTGTTCTCCGGATTGACCGGTCTGCCCGGACCCTTGAGTTCAGATATGACGTTGTCGCGTCCGATTCCCACTACCAGAATGTCGCCGAATTCCTTACATTGATCAAAAAAAACGGCATGGCCGGACTGGAGAATGTCGTAGCAACCGGAGCAGAAGACGATTTTTTTGTCCGGATGTCCGCTTCGAACAGTGTTCAGGGTTTTAATTGTGAGGATTTTCGCTTTGATACGTTCGAACATGAGGACAATATAATTATTTGTAATGGAATATCCCCTTGATTCAGAAAACTATATACCACTGATAGATATGGTTTTCGTTCACCATTTTTCCGAGACACCTCACCCCCGATCCCCCCCCCCCCCCCCCCCCCCCCCGCGCG
>JAFGHA010000003.1 GCA_016930275.1 Chitinispirillaceae bacterium | reverse complement strand
TTTACGCGTGCATTTGCCGACGACGATGTATCCGCGTGCGGCTCTGCCGGCCCGAAATCGCCGGACAACCGACTGCTGCACCGTTACTGGCATCATATCGATTCATGGATGGAAGCGGCCGCCCCCGTTCCACAGGGGAAGGATGCGTCGACATGAACGGGAAAAGCGACGATACGCTGGAGGCGGCGGTTGCGGCGACACGCCGGCGTATCGGGTCGACGATGCTGGCGGACGACGACCTGCTGCTGCTTACCTTTGAAGAGATCGCCCGTACGACAACCTACGAAGAGCAATCCCATCGCGCCGATCGACCATGCACCGCCTGATCGTCATGCTCCCCAATAATCTCGGCGATGTCATCATGGCGCTGCCGGTGCTTGAAGCAATCAAGGCGGCACGGCCCCATGCGCGCATCTCATTTTTTGTCGAGGAGGGGTACGAGGGGGGACTTCTGGGAAATCGCTGCTGCGATCGCATACTGAAGTTTCCCCGCAAATCGATCAAGGCATCGGCCACCGCACCGCAGTGGTATGAAGGAGTTGCGTCACTGCGGTCGATAGTTGACGAAATAAAGTCGGACGGATGTGATGCGGTCATCAATCTGGCACAGCACCCGTATGTGTCATATCTAGCCACGCTGCTCGATGCGTCCCGTACCTTCGGACAGCGCTTACTGCGCGAAGGGAACCATGCGCTTCCCGACGTATGGAGCCAGTACCTTTATGCCGTTCCTTTCGCCCGGCGATACAATGCACTTCATGCGACCGATGTCTATTGCAGGATTGCCGGTGTGACGTCGGGGCATGGCGGTACCGCGGTAACGATTACTCCGGATGAAAAGACGCGGGCGGCGAACTGGCTTGCCGATCACGGCTGCCCGCCGGATGAGCGAATGGCGGTAGTGCAGCCGGGAGCGGCCTGGTCTTCCAAGCGGTGGCCGAGCGGCGCCTTCATCGCGCTTGGAAAGAGGCTTGCACGCGACGGTTACCACATCGTGGTGACCGGTGCGGCGTCGGAGCGGCCGGTCGCGTCCGCGATAGCCGATGCCCTCGGCGAACGCCGCCTCTTGGCCGCCGGAGAGCTGTCATTCCGGGAAACCATGGCGCTTTTACCGTACGGGCGGTTTGTCGTATGCGGTGATACGGCCGTCATGCACGCCGCAGCCGCGCTCGGGGTAAAGGTATATGCGCTTTTCGGCCCGACAAGTCCGGTGGAGACCGGGCCGTACGGAAACGGTCATGTGGTTGTCGCCGGGAGGTGTCCGAAACGTCCGTGCTTTGCGGCTGAGTGCACCACACGGCAATGCATGCAATCGATCAGTCCCGACACGATTTACGGGTGCATTCGCGGTGAAACGGTCGTCGGCCGGGAGTGCGATATCTTTACGACCGGATTTTCCGGAGGGACGTTCCGTACCGAGCCGCTCGGCGGACCGCCGCATCCCTATTATGATAAAGCGGGAGCGGCTCTAACACGTAAGGCGTTCGAACTGGAATATGCGGCGGACCCGACGGATGGGGACAGCCCGGTGGAGCGATCCCGCTCCTCTCTGTTTATCGGGCAATGCGGGAAAATGGAACGGCTGCTCGGAGATTACCTGGCAGACAGGAATCCCGAACGTCTCCGCGCATTCGAGCGGCAGCGTGCGGAAGCAGCCGCGGGAGACGGCATCATATCCTTCTGGAATGCGCTGCTCAATATACGTCTCAACAGTGTGCCGCTGCTCGACCCGGTGGCGGGTATCGGCCTAAGCATTGAACAATGCCGCTTTACTGCGGAACAGATCTCCCGCGCCGTTGCGCCATGAGATGACCCCTCAGTACATCTTGGGATTGCCGCCGTGCCGGCATCGACAAGCGGCAGCTTGAAACGACTGCAGTCAAGGATATCTTCCTGATGCGATGACAACCCTCCCCCCGCCTTCCCGTGGTAGGGGAAGGGGGAAGAAGGCAGGAGTGCTCCATATCGTTGTGGAAAAGAGGGTGGTTATTTCTTTTTTTCACTCTTTTTTACCGGAGCCGGTGCGGTGGTCGAGGGAGCTGCCGGTGCTGCCGCGGACAGATTTTTCTCCGCGAACGACCAGTTCGCCAGGTTGTTAAGGAAGGCGTCGGCATAGTCGCCTTTGCGGTCCTGATAATCCAGATAGTAGGCATGTTCCCAGGTGTCGGTGGTAAGCAGCGGTGTCTGGTTGAGCAGGAGCGGAGATTCGTGATACTTGGTGTAAGTGACCGCCGCCTTTCCCTTGTCGAGCACAAGCCAGGCCCAGCCGCTTCCGAAGGTCATTGCCGCTTCCTTGAATTCTTTCTTGAATGCATCCACACTTCCGAATGCTTCGAGGATCATGGTTTTAAGTTTCGGCGGAAGTTCGCCGCCTCCTTTGGGCTTCATGCTTTTCCAGTAGAAATCGTGATTCCATGCCAAGACCGCCATGAGGTGAAGGGTTTCGATCATGGTGATTCCGCCGTAGGTTTCTTTAATAATTTTTTCGAGGGTGGCATTCTCGTAATCGGTCCCCTTGACGCGGGCGATAGTTTCCTCCATGTATTTTCGGTGATGCCTGTCGTGATGTATGTGCAGCGTTTTCGCCGAGAGGTAGGGCTCGAGGGCGTTCTCGGGGTAGGGAAGCGTCGGGAACAGCAGGGGAATGGCCTTTTTCTGGGCCGATGCCGGACGGTACAAACCGGTAATCGCCGCTGTCGCGAGGGTCGCTCCGGCAGCGGTTGTTTTAAGAAATTGCCGGCGGGAAGAGGTCGGTGAATGAATGGTCAGTGAACCCATAGTGCACGTCCTTTCAGAAAATGTAGTATAGTTGCCGAAAAAACCAATATACATACTCTCGTCTGTCGGGAGCAACCGGAAACAGGCTTCATATCCATGTTCACGGCATGGCGAACGTTCGTGAAAAAGAGAGGCCGCTCCCGTTTTTGAATGACAAAAGGTAAATTCCGGGAGTCGGTACGGCGCCCATCGGCAATGCTATTTCTCCATGGCGCCGGTATGCGGTGCAGATTGTCCAATTTCCGATCGAACGGCCTTTACTATCACAACAGCAGACGGCGGAAATTGCTCCTGCCCCTGCAAGGCGGAGACCGCTCTGATCGTAACGGATTGTGACGTTTCTTTTCCTCCGTGCCGTTTCAGGCTTCCCACCGGCCTGTAGCGGATCGAGCGAGTGCTGTTTAAAGAATTCCCATATTTCCTCACTTGCCGATATATCGGATGACCCTCCGTATCCGCCTCCTGGCCAGTTGTGGCCCAAGCCGTTTACCGTCAATAAAACAACTTCGCTGCTGCCGTTGCAGGGGCCGTAGTACTCTTTTACCACCTTGGATTCTGCCTTGGTCGATGGGTAGGGGCTGGTGACGAGTGGCGTTTCGGGGCAGCCGTTTGCCTTTACCCATGCGCTTATGGTTGCGGGGACTCCGCTGTACGGTACGGTGCTGTCGGCAGTGCCGTGAATCTGTAGCACCGGCATGGGGCGGGAGGGTTTGAGGCTCCGGCCGACCACAAGGCCAGCCACCGGTGCAATTGCGGCAATCGTATCGGCGGCGACGTTACCGAGATGGTGGCTCATGAATCCGCCCATCGAAAAACCGGTGGAATAGACCCGGTTGCGGTTGATGGAATAGCGGGCGTCGAGTGTATCTATAAGCGCCAAAATAAAACTGACGTCAGCAGTGCCGGAAATGTCCCACTTTTTATCGATGCCGTTCGGGTAGACCACGATGATTTTTTCCCGGTCGGCAATTTTATTGAAACCGGTCATCGTCTGTTCCATGTTCGCATCCATCGAGAGCCCATGGATGTTCACTACCAGTGGGGGATTGGAGAGGCCTGCAGGCGCATAGACGATAAAACTTCGGTAGATTCCCCCGGAAAGAATACTGTCGGTCTGGGCGAGGATGACATAACAAAAAAGCAGAATTGTTGTAGCAGCTTTCATGAGATTTCCGCACATACGACACCTCCTTGATGAAGCGCTTTCATGCAAATCGCCTCTTGAAAATAGATTATTCTTCTATAATATATCTTCGTTTTCCACTGTTTCGTTGTCAGGCATATGATTGATTTTTAAATTATTGCGGCAGAGGAGATTTGCTATTAAGCGTTTAAGTTATTGACTCCTTCTCATGGATTGGATACAATTATAGAGTTCTTCCCGGTATGGGTTTAAACGGAATAAAAATCAGTGAGTGCGGGCTGATTTTAAACGCAAAACCGTACAGCCCGGCAGCATTCACGAGGATTGACAACGCTAATGCATCTTTCCCTGAGGATGCCGGACATTTGTGACGGACATCACATTTTTTTTAAAGAATTGAAAGGATAATAGAAGGTTGCGACCGTTTTGCGTAGTACTGTTCTTTCGACGCTTTTCGGAACGGTATATGCCAGAAAAAAATAAAATGTGCGATTCAACGGTAAAGTGTAAACGAACATTGCCGTACCGGATACGTCGATCATTAATGAAAAAAAATTGTTTTCCCCTGCCGGTATGGGCGACCGTACTGGTATTGTTTCCGGCAACGGGTATGGCAGATGATTACCTGCAGTGGAACCACTCGTCGCCGGTGTATCTCAATACCACCGCTGCCGGGGCAAATGTGACGGGAGATGTGACCAGGTTCCCGGTGCTGGTGCGATTGCATCCGGGTAATTTCAGTTATTTTCCACAGACGCTTGCCGGCGGGGCGGATATCCGGTTTGCCAAGACCAACGGGAGCCATCTGCCCTATCAGATCGAGCGGTGGGTGGATGGTGCCGGTGATAATGATACCGCGGAGATATGGGTTAGAATCGATACGGTGTATGGTGACAACGCCGTTCAATTGTTTGTCATGTACTGGGGGAAGACGGATGCGGTTGACAGTTCGAACAGCGGGGCGGTGTTCGATACGGCGAACGGGTTTGCGGGAGTATGGCACCTTGATGAAAGTCCCGGCGGGGGAATGGGAAACATCAAGGACGCCACCAAAAATGCTAACCATGCAACTTCTTCCGGAGCAATGACGGGCGCCGATCTGGTTGACGGAGTAATTTACAAAGGGCACAATTTCGACGGAACGGATGACGGCGATTCGGCGGCGCAGACGCCGTCACTGAATATCTCCGGCCCGATTACCGTATCAGCCTGGTTCAAGGCGAATACCCTCGGAAATAATGCGCGTATCTGCACTAAATCGCATACTTCGAATGCGCCTCCCTACAGCATGTATTCGCTGGGACTTGATGCATCAGGCGCGCTCCGGGGAGAATTGGCGCTCGGCGGTACTCAGTATACAGTCAATGGCTCCAGCGCCCTGAGCACTTCCGTTTTTTACCATGCGGTTTTCACCTATGACGGTTTCACGATGAAACTGTTTCTCAACGGCATACAGGAAGGCAACACAACCTCACAGGCAGGAACGATAACCACCAATTCCAAGGGGCTTACAATTGGTAAAGCGGGGTATAATGCCTATTATTTCAACGGCATCGTCGACGAGGTGACCCTTTCGAAAACGGCCCGTACTCCCGAATGGATCAAGCTCTGTTTTGAAAACCAGAAAACGGGGCAGACGCTCGTCAGGTTGCCGCAGCATTTGAGCTGGGATGTTGTAGCCACTGCCGGGATTCAAGCCGGTAACGGCACCTGGGGCACCAACGACTACTGGACCCTGTCAAGCGGCGACGGCACCATCCTCGGGGCGTGGCCAGGCGCTGGTACCAGCGCCACCTTTGCCGGCAGTGACGGCACCTGGACTATCACCGTCAGCGGCACGCAGAGCGTCGACAGTCTGACCTTCCTGAGCAGTGGAAATACGCTGAACGGCGGTACCTCGATCGACTTTGGCACGGGCAAAGGGATCTATGTCGCTGCCGGAAAGAGTGCGACAATAACCACGCCTATCTACGGTACGGGAGGATTGTCGAAATCCGGTATCGGTGAGCTGACCCTGGCCGGTACCAATATGTATACCGGAAATACCACCGTTTCCGCCGGTGCACTTACGCTTAACGGGACCATCGCCGCCTCCAGTGCGGTGACTGTCGAGGGTGGGGCAACCCTTGGCGGTACCGGTACGGTGGGCGGCAGTGTAAGCGCAAACGGTAACGTTTCACCGGGAATGACCGGCACCGGAATACTGACGATAGGAAATAATCTCACGTTCACCGGAAGCGGCAGCTGCAGTGGTACGCTTAATGGCACAGCGGCGGGCACGTCATACGACCAGATTGTCATGAGCAACGGCACCCTCACCCTTGGGAGCGCAACGCTGGCGTTGACGCTGGGGTATGCGCCGTCGGCCAGCGACGCCTATACCATCATCGATAACGCCGGTTCGAATGCGGTAAGCGGGACATTCAACGGGATGACGGAGGGAGATACTATCATTTTATTCTATGGTGGTACCAACTATCTGTTTGATGTTACTTACACCGGCGGCACCGGCAACGACGTGGTGATCACCTGTCTCGGGATCGCGGTTCCCGATGATTACGGCTCCTGGAGCTATTCGAAACCCATTATGCTGAATACCACATCCTCTGGCGCCAATGTCACCGGCAACGTCCTGAACTTCCCGGTTCTGGTGCGCCTTGACCCGGACAATTTCCAATTTTTCAACCAGACGCTGCCGGGAGGGGCCGATATCCGGTTCGCAAAGAATGACGGTACGCACCTTCCCTACCAGATCGAACGGTGGGTGGATGAGGTGAGCGATAACGACACCGCAGAAATATGGGTGAAAATTGACACCGTATACGGCAACAATGCCACCCAGTCATTCATCATGCTCTGGGGAAAGGCAGGGGCGGCGGACAGTTCGATGGGGGGAGCGGTATTCGGGACGTCGAACGGATTCAAGGGTGTATGGCACCTGGGTGAAGAGGGGAATACAACCGCTCTTGATGCGACATCAGGGGGGAATGACGGTACGTCGAACGGATTCTCCACCTCGTCGGACGCGGCTGGCGTTATCGGTATTTCACGGGAATTCAATGGAACAACCGATTACCTCCAGCTAAACAACAGTCTGCTCAAAGGTCTTCTCTCTGCCGGAAATAAAAAAACCACGATCTCCTTCTGGGTCAAGGCGGATGCAACTACTGCCACGAAAATGATCGTATGGGAGGGCAACTCGGCCGCAAACGGCTGGGGAGTGGAGGAGGAACTGCATATTTGCTTTGGTGCAGATCCGGCGGGAACAGTGCAGGATAACTACCTGACACTTTACCTGGGTGATACAGACGACAATGCAACGCCAACTGGAAATATGGTTCATGCCACCACACCATATTCCGACATTTCCGGATGGCATTATGCAGCGGTAACGTTAGACAATTTCAACGGCAGTACCGAAACAGCCATCCTTTATCTCGACGGTATGTATGTAACTACCGATGTCGGTGATGTCACGACAACGTTTACCGGATGGAATATCTACACTCGATTCGGCAGGGCCGGTGTCGCCGATCGCTATTTCGACGGCAAACTCGATGAAATCACTATTGCCGATACCGCCCGCTCCCCCGACTGGATCAAACTCTCCTACGAGAACCAGAGGCACAACCAGTCACTCGTCAAGATTTTCAAACATTACTCCTGGGACCTCTCCACCTCTCCCGGTATTTTTGCCGGAAGCGGCACCTGGGGAGTGGATGACTACTGGACGGGCGACGGTTCGACACTCGGCGCCTGGCCCGGCGTGGGGCACTCGGCGACGTTCGGGGGAGCGGACGGCAGCTACAACGTCACCGTCAGCGGCACACAGAATGTCGACAGCCTCTGCTTTCTCAATAGCGGCTATACACTGAGCGGGGGGACGATCGACCTCGGGTATTACAACGGTATCTCTATTGATAATACGAAAACCGCGACAATCGGTTCGGTCATCAGCGGAACGGCAGGTTTGTTTAAATACGGTGGAGGGACCCTGGTGTTGACGGGTTCAAATACCTATACCGGTTCGACAATTGTCGGCTCAGGATCTCTAGTACTCGATGGGATTACGCCGCCGGGCGATGTGACCGTCTATGCGGGAGGAACCCTTAGCGGCGGGGGAACGGTAAGCGGAGCTTTAACCATCCAGAACGACGGTGCCCTTGCTCCCGGAAACGGCGGGACGGGAACGTTGACGGTCAATACTCTTTCCTTGAACGGTACCTCGGTGCTGCAATTCGACGTTGGCACTACCTATGACTCAATTGCCGTGCTTTCCGCCGGAGGACTTTATCTGGATGGTACGCTTGATGTGGCGGCCGCGGCAGGTTTCGGTGTGGGGACCTATCCGCTGATTTCCTATACCGGAACACTGACCGACAATGGACTTATCGTCAACACCGCACCGGGCGGGTATGAGTATACTCCATTCGATTCGGCAAGTGTGGTATGGCTCAGAGTGGTGGAACTGCCCGCCAGGGTGTGGACCGGCGCGGGAGCCGATAAAAGCTGGAGCAGTACGGTCAACTGGCAGGGATCAATTGTTCCGGACAGTTCCGATTCGGTGGTATTCCCAAACGGAACCCCGTTATGCAGTCTTTACACTGACGTTAAGGTGCGCTGCCTGATGTTCGAGACGACCTATTCGGGCACCTTCTATTTGAACGGCAGAAAACTGTCAATAATAAAAGACTTTGAAATGCCCATTTCAGGAACGATTGTCGGTAACGGGTCGGACACAATCTGTTTTGACGGAACGGAAACGGGGACGTTTCGGCCGAAATCAGGGATACTTCTCCCGACGATTCAGCGCAAGGGCTCCGGTACGACGACCGTAGTGACCGAGGCATTCCAGACAAATAACCTTATTATTAACGGCGGCACCTTCAATCTGGGAAGCGGGCTGGTTGATACGGTTCACGGTTTACTAAAGGTACAGGGTGGCACCTTGGATTTTAGCTCCAGTGCTCTCTACGCCAAATCGGATGTCGATTTCCGCGGCGCGGCGGACCTGCCGCACAGCGGCGGAAAACTCCATTTTAAACCGGCTGCCCTGCAGTACTTTTTTCCCGCAAATGAAGTGGTGAATCCGAATATCGTCCATGAGGGGGCAGGCAGTTTACGCGTGCATGAAAACCGGCTGCGCGTCGGACGGCTTGATGTTAATTCGGGACAACTCATCCTCGATACTGCCCTTTTTGCCGATACGGTTGCGATCATATCTAGTGCAACGTTGCAGTTAGACACGATGGCGGGAAACAGCGATACCGTCAATGTGTTGCAGGGGACAGGCATATTGAATTTCGGGAAGACGC
Organism: Chitinispirillaceae bacterium; assembly: GCA_016930275.1. Classification (GTDB taxonomy): domain Bacteria; phylum Fibrobacterota; class Chitinivibrionia; order Chitinivibrionales; family Chitinispirillaceae; genus JAFGNB01. The sequence continues at coordinate 1,395 of JAFGHA010000003.1, read as the reverse complement.
TCTTGCACGTCCCGTCGTCGCTTAACATGAGTGGATTCGGCAGTGTCGGCGATACGGGAAGCCTGGCATTTTTCGGCACTGATCAGATCGATTTCACGCCGAAGAGCGGATATCTGTTTCGGAAAATTGTAAAGCTGGGAACAGGCACCGTTCGCGTGGGAAGTCCGTTGAAAACGGCAAAACTGTTTATCAATGACGGTACGTGGGACTGGTACACCTCAACAATCGATACGGTTATTGATACGATCGGTATTGCCGGCGGGACGATGAAGCTGTCTAACTCGACCGTATATGCCGAAGATATGACAAGCAGCGGAGGCGAACTGCGGTTCAACACCGGCACACTGACGATAATCAGCGATACCGGTATTGTGCAGCTCAGTGCGCTTTCCGCAGTTTTTTCGGATACCGGTTTATTGACTTTCAACGGAACCGGCGCTTCAATTTTCGAATTCCAGCAGAATCCGGCTCATGCGTATCCGGTCATCAGAATTGAAGGGAACGCGGCCGATACGGTATACCTGATGTCGGATATAAACGCGAAGTGCTTGCGCCAGACAAGCAGTACGCTCAAATGGGGGAGCGGATTATCACATACGGTCGACACCCTCGATGGTACCGGCGGGGTAATGGATTTCGGCAGTTCGACCGTAACTGTTACAGTGGGGAATGTCAATTTAGCCGGGTTGTCCGGTATCGCCGGGACCGGCATACTCTCCTTTGTCGGAACAACAGGCACACAGGTACTCACCCCGCCGTCGGCGCTTTCCTGTCCGTCTATCACTAAAACCGGAGCGGGAACGGTACAGGTAGGTACCAACAATCTGATCTGCAAGGGACTGTCGGTAAATGCGGGGACATTCAATTTCGCCGGTCTGAATGCCACAATCAACGGTAATTTTACGGTTACCAGTGGATCGACAACGACCTTCGGGGGACTCGACGGTATTACAGTATCGGTATCCGGCAATGCATCACTTTCCGGACAGAGCGGCAATCTGCTCAACCTCGATCCTACAACTGCATGGAATCTGAATGTTACCGGTACCCTTGATGCGGATTATGCGAGTATCGCGAATTGCACCGCAGGCAGTTCGACCGGACAGGCGACCGCAACCTGCGTGGACAACGGCGGCAATACCAACTGGTACTTTCCGGATATACTGCCTCCGACCGGTTGCAGCGTCGTAATCATCGACAATAACGGCTACACTTCAGACGCCGACCCGGCGCTCACCATCACCGCCACCGATGCAGACAGCATGCGTCTCGGGTTAGCGGCCGATACGGCGTCGCTCCTCTGGAAAATCTATTCGTCAATCGACAGTATCGATATCTCAGTCGGCGGTGAGGGCGGGAAGCGTATCTTTGCCCAATTTAAAGATATTGCGGGGA
>JAFGHA010000092.1 GCA_016930275.1 Chitinispirillaceae bacterium | reverse complement strand
CGCCGCGATCCGTTCGAGGAGCCGTTCCCCCGTGGTACCTACAGGACGTACTCCTGCAATCGTCAACTTACCTTCCGTCAACGTTCCCGTTTTATCGAATACGACCGTGGTTACCCGCGCGGTTTTTTCGAGCGTCTCACCGTTTCGTATCAGAATCCCCATTTCGGCGGCCCGACCGATTCCCACCGTTACCGCAGTGGGCGAAGCCAGTCCGAGTGCACAGGGACACGCGATCACCATCACCGCTATCATGGCGGAAAGAGCGAACGGCAGGGTAGCTCCGAGCGGAACATACCAGATCGTGAAGGTCCCGACGGCAATCCCGAGCACCACCGGAATGAACCACGCCACCGCGGTATCGGCAAGCCGCTGCAACGGCGGCTTCGACGCCTGCGCCTCGCGTACCAATCTGATGATGGAAGCAAGCATGGTTTCACTGCCCACCCGTTGGGCGGTAAACCGTACCGTACCGTTGCGGTTTATCGTACCGCCCACCACCGCATTCCCGGGCTTCTTCACTACCGGAATCGGCTCTCCGGTAACCATCGATTCGTCAACGGAGCTCTCACCGTCGATCACCACGCCGTCAACAGGTATCTTATCTCCCGGTTTGACAATAACGATATCGCCCACCGCGACCTGTTCAACCGGTACTTCGCGAATGGTTCCCTGAAAATCGAGCGTTGCCGTGCGGGGCTGCAGACCGATCAGTTTTCTGATTGCATCGCCTGTGCGCCCCCGGGCACGGGCTTCGAGATACCGACCGAGGGTGAGAAATCCGGCGAGCATGACCGCCGTATCATACAGCATAAAATGATGCGCACCGGTAACCCCGAAGGTGGAAAGCAGACTCGCAACGATCGCGGTTGAAATACCGAGAGCATACATGACATCCATCGTAAGACTGCGGACAAACAGTGCGGCGATCGCGGCACGATAGATCGGCAGTGCGACAAACAGAAAAACCGGAAGAACCGCAAGAGGCACTAGATTATGAGGCAGGAGCGTTTTTCCCGCCAGCATACCAACCATAAGTGGAAGACTGAACGCGAAGGAAACAACAAAGCGGATGATCCTGAGACGCTGTTCCCGGCGGCCCAGTTTTTCAAGGGGCTGTTCACCCTTAAGATCTCCGGAAACCATTTGTACGACATACCCTGCACCGGAGAGTGTTTTTTCAATCTGACGCAGTGTAGTTACCGCCGGATTGAACCGGATGGATATCTCTCCACCCGCCAGGTCAATCCATACATCAAAAACACCATCACCGGCTTCCGCAGCTCGACGGATTTTGTCTACACCTGCATCACCAGTCATGCCATCAACTTGAAAAACAGCCGACGCGGTGGCGACACCGAATCCGGCATCCGTGATATCCTGTTCAAGTTGTCCCGGGGTTACCAGTGCAGAATCGAAGGTGATACGGGCTGTCTGATTGCCGAAATTAACTTGTGCATCCGAAATGCCGGAACGGGAATGCAGCTTTTTTCCAATGGTGAGCGCACACTGGGCGCAATGCATCCCGGTAACCGGCAGTTCCACGGTACGCAGAGAGGTCATGAAGCAGCCCTTCTTCTTGTTTTCAAGGGTGACTCGGTACCCCGCCCCGCCAATGATCGGGCCAGCCCGTCTTGACCCGACCGGACGCTCCAGGTACTATTTGCGATTCCAGAGAAAATCGGAAGCATCAAAATAGTAGATTCTCTGTCCGGAAGACGATCCTAACTTGATTTCGACCACATCGATTATTTTATTTTTCTCGCGTACCACAGTCTGACCGATAAGATACCAGGCACTCCCCCGTTGACCGTGTTTTTGCGCGATAAAATGATACTCTGCAGCAACTCCATCATGCTGGTTTTTTGCACCGTTGATCACTACCGCCTCACTGACGGATTCACCGGAGCCACCGGAATACGTGATTGATGACAGCATTTCATGCTCTTTGGATTTACCGACAAAATTACGTTGAATACAACTACTGAAAAACACCATACAGAGTACGAGAAGGAAACGTACCGCCATCGGATCTCCTGAATGATTAAATGTTTTGCGGAATCGGCAGTAGTAGCAAACGCGACCGATGAGCGTTGCCGGATGGTGCCTGTCATCCATTTCCGGCGCTCCGGTTCCCCCCCCTGCAGTGCGTGGAATACTTACCGTATACTGACATATCCCTGTTTAAAATAAACTGTGCGCGATTATGTAATCGGAAAATAGTTCAATCTGCCGCATCCGAAAAACCGATAATTTTCCCGTAAATCCAGCATTTCAATCACCGGAAAGTGTCTGCTGAGAAAAACCTTCCGGAATTGAAAAAATAGCTGCCGGCGCCTGTTTTTCGGCACTTTCAAGCAGCAGTTCCGTTGTCGTTACCGTACTTCCCATCGCCTGAGCGGACGAAACTGTTTTGACCGGTATACCCTTGATTTTCTCAATCTCCTGAGCGATATCGGTAAAACCGGGTATGAGTGCCATCATGCCGTTTTTCACCATATTGAATGCCGCCGCATCGATTTTAATCTGTTCGGTTATCCACATATCACTTTTAGTAGCCGCGACGGGGAGATTGACGCTAACGATATATCGGGAGCATTGCCATGCACCGATTTTCTGCTGTTCCCCGGTATTCGTAACCGTCATTGCACCTTTTAGGACGGTTCCCATAATCCCCTGCATCATTGCTTTCATCGCCGCTGCAGACTCCGCATCATCCGTATTTTCATCAATCACCTGATCAATCATCGAGGAAATGCTGTCGAGCTTCAGAATGGTATAGGATTTTTCGGAACTGTCGATGATCGTCAGGGTCCTCGTCGCGAAGGTCATGATCGACCGGTGTCCTTCACCATCTTCGTACACCGCCTGTTTCGAACCGACCCATGCCGTAGCATAAGCGGTTGCGGCCGGATACGACTTTCCTTCCGCAGTATAGGGATCCGTCGTTCGCTTGTACCTGAGCCAGGTTTCCGCATGCAGTATCACGGTGATCATCATTATCAGTGTGGCAGCCGTTAAAATACGGTTTTTCGACATACTATGCTCCTGGAGATAATCCTCTTCAAGAATTCTTCGCCCGAAGAAATATACTTTATGAAAGCCGTTGAACTCCTTCCGGTTTTGCTTTGGTAATTTCCAAAGTGATAATTTTATGTGACACCTGTTTTTTTGTACCGGACGTAGTAAAAGGATAAATCGTACAAGTGAGATTATAGCCAATGTATAAAATCTGGGAACGAGGTTACAGATGTACCGTAAATTCACCGCAACAACAATCCTTCTGACCTTCGCATTCGCGACCTTCGGGCAGCTCGACCTGTCGGGACTCAATCCCCTGCAGCAGAAAATCAAGGAACCGGTCGAATTAAAGATTTCGCGCGATACAACGTCTCCACCTGATACGCTCGTCCTTGCGCTCACCTTTAAAATGGATAAAAATGTCCATCTTTATGCCGCCGAGTCACTCTTCTTCAAATGCTCGGTAGATACCATGGACGGTACAGGTGATGCCATTATCGACTTGCCTGAACCGCATCCGTTTACCAACTTCGATAAAACATCCGTGGGAGTATATACTGACGGCCAGCAGATCCGTCTGCAGTTTCCGCTGAAAAAAAATTCATGGTCCGTCAAAGGAACAGTTGGATTTCAGGCGTGTGATACCACCATGTGTTTCACTCCCCGAACGATCTACTTTACTGCAAACTCAAAAGGGACGCTCACAACCGGCACGGATGATTCCCCACAGGACATGCAGACATCAATCGGCACTAATACCACCGGTGATATCGTCGGGCGACTCGACGACTTTACCATTCTCGGTTCTCGGGGCGGCTATATGAATCCGGAAGCGTTTTCCGGTTTTCTTGCCGACCCATCGGGAACCGCCGGAGGCAAAAACGGCGGATTCGAGGGAAAAGGATTTTTCGTAATCGTTCTGTTCATTCTGCTTGGCGGGATTGCCCTCAATCTGACACCCTGCGTACTGCCGATGATCCCGATCACCATCGCTGTGATCGGAGCCGGGGCTCAAGCCAAAAGCCGTGCCCGCGGAATGCTCACCGGCGGCATCTACGGGCTTGCCATGGCATTGACCTACGGTATCCTCGGTCTGGTGGTGGTACTGACCGGGACACGGTTTGGCGTCATCAACGCATCGCCGTTGTTCAACATCATGATCGCCGCGGTATTCATTCTCATGGCACTCGCCATGTTCGACATTATCCAGATCGACTTCACCAGATTCAGGAAAAGCGGCGGCAGCCAGGGAGAGCGGGGAAAACTGGTTACCGTTTTCTTCATGGGAATTATCGCATCACTGCTTGCCGGAGCCTGTGTTGCCCCGGTGGTGATATCGGTGGTGCTCTATGCGGGAACACTCTACTCACAGGGCAACCCGGCCGGTCTGCTGCTCCCGTTCCTGCTCGGAGCAGGAATGGCGCTTCCGTGGCCTTTCGCCGGAGCAGGACTCTCGTTTCTGCCGAAACCGGGAAAATGGATGGTGTGGGTCAAGTATGTTTTCGGCGTTTTCATTCTAGCCATGGCCCTTTACTACGGTTATACCGGAATACATCTCTTCCGGCAGAATACTCCTCCTGCGGCAGCAGAGAAATCCGGCACTGAATCCGGAGTACCATGGCTCATCTCACTTGAAGACGGACTGCGGAAAGCCACGGAAGAAAATAAACCGCTCTTTATTGACTTCTGGGCAACCTGGTGCAAGAACTGCAAGGCGATGGATGCCACCACCTTCCGCGACCCCGGGGTGGAAAAACTGCTGAGCGGCTATGTACTGGTGAAATACCAGGCGGAGCACCCGGACGAACCGGAAACGAAGGCGCTGCTCAACCGGTTCGGTGTCGTGGGACTGCCGACCTATGTGGTACTCAAGGCGAAGTAACGAGTAACTACGTTACTCACATGAAGCAAAGGTGCAGACAATATTCTCGGCGGCAAAGACCGCTTTGGCGGCATCACGATCTTCCGGCCGTATTTCAATCGCCATGCCGCACTCCGAAGAGATCAACCGCGGCACGGGGATAACCTTACAGGCGAGCCCGCTTCTGCGACACAACCGTTCGGCCTTGATCACCGCACGGGTCGATTGAAACAGCAGCAAGTGACGCATCAATCACACCCGACCGATGCGAGTGCGTTATACAGACAGTTGAAATCCTCTCCGGTGTGATAAAGAGATACGCTGATACGAACCGTACCATCCGGAAAGGTTCCCAGTGTGGTATGGGCAAGTGGCGCACAATGCAGCCCCGACCGGGTCTCGATACCGGATTGTTCCTGCAGCAACCGCGCAAAGGTTCCGCAGTCAATCGACGCATGGGTTATTGAGAAGACCGGGCCCTGCGATGCATCCTCCGCGGCCCGCAGCATGGTACATCCGGGCAGTTGTTCCACCGCATCGACGAGATCCAGAAATTCCTTTTCCGTATGACCGGGGACCATTTCGGAAACAAGCGCCCCATGCAGTCCGTAAATACCGGTCACATTCGGAGTACCGGCTTCGAAACGGTCGGGTAGGAATTCCGGCATATCGAATGACTCCGAGTTGCTTCCCGTACCGCCGAATATCCTCGAACGCACCGTTTCCGGATGCCGCATGAAAAGGCCCCCGATACCGGTGGGACCGAGCAGGCCCTTATGCCCGGTAAATGCCGCAAAGTCGACATTCCATCCGTCAAGATTCACCGGCAGATGCCCCAGTGACTGGGAGAGATCGAGCATTACGGGAATCGATCCCGCCGCCGCCCTGAGAGCTCCGATAGGTTGGATGACACCGTTCACATTGCTCTGATGGTTGACGATGACAAGTTTCGTTTCGGGTCGCAGTACGGTGCCGATACGGCTGACATCGATTCTGCCGTCCGCAAAGTGAGGCAACAGATCATAGGATACGCCGCCGTCACGAACCAATTCGGCAAGCGGCCGCATGACGGCATTGTGTTCGAGCGGAGAAATAAGAATATGCGCCCCGGCGAGGTCGAGACCAAACAGCAGAATATTAATCGATTCGGTCGCATTACGGGTGAAAATGACATTTTCCGGATTTCCGGTTCCCATCCGCGCTGCAAGCAGTTCCCGGGTCTCCTCAACAACCCCCGATGCCTCGATTATGCGCGGATAGGCACCGCGGCCATAGGTACCGCTGCATTCGCGAAGATACCTGCTTATCGACTCCGCCACCGCCGGCGGCTTCGGAAATGACGTTGCCGCATTGTCAAAGTAGTGATTGGGCATCGGTTCCTACGGTTCGATTATCTTCCCTGCGGCGGTTATCGTCTCGAGGATGGTGTACATATTCGAAATGGTCCCGACGGAAATACGATCTTTGAGGTGAAAAAAATCGGCACAGGTTCCGCAGACAAGCAGTGTAACCCCCGCTTTTTCCAGCCCGAGTAGCGCCTCCGCGACCGGTGATTCATCAGTCGCCATAAATACTCCGCTGTTATAAAACACCACTGATCCCGGCAGCGGTTCCACCTCACTGATGGTATTGATAAATGCTTTCAGCAGGACCTCCCCGAGTTCATCATCGCCGATTCCCATGCGGTTACTTTTGATCACGATTGTATGCGGAGCGGCAGGAGCAGTAGTGCAGTACGATGCGGCATCAGGTTGCACCAGCTCACCACTCGCACCATGAAGCAGCAATGAATAGACCTCTTCACTTTGTTGAACTTCAGCGTTGAAACCGTTATCGGTCAGAAAACTTACGACATTGTTCTTCGATGTTTCATTATCGATAAGAATCCGCATCGGTTGCCCGTCCGCGCACTCCTTGAGTGCTTTTTTCGTCATGATAAGCGGTTTCGGGCACAACTCACCACGGGCGTCAACAAGATATTCGTTCATTTGTTTCTCCTGTCGTAATCAGAGTTCGATAGTTCGAGAACGTTCCCGCTTCCTTATGTAGTGCCTGCCCGGAAACCCCTTTTTATTTAATTCCGTCATTCCGGACTTGATCCGGAATCCAGCAATTTGGATGTAAAAACGAATGTCTGGATACCGGCTTTCGCCGGTATGACGTTAACTGGATACTTTCCGGACAGACACTATGTACTTTCTGAAATATAAAAAAAGCCCGCATTCCGGAAGAACACGGGCATAACGATCAGAGGAAATAATCACTACTTGACGGAATCAGCTTTGACCGGTTTGACCTCGGGCTCTCCCTTGAGATCATCGAGTGTCTTGTTGACCTGATTGACCGTATACTCACCGATGAGGAAAACCTGGTCCTTCCCGTCGGTTTTCACCCAGTATTTGTTGTCACTGTTCTTCTTGCCGAAAATGATATTGCGAGAGGAACCGTTGTTGAAGGAAACGGTGACACCAAGTTCCGGACTGTCGAAGCCGGTAGCCGTATCGGCAAGCGCCTCATCCTGAAAATCCGTTGCCGAAAGCGACGCGAGTTTTTCAATAATGCCGTTCACCGTTTCGGTTTTGGCCGGATTCTGTATCGGTTCGATAATCTGCCACGGGTTACCGGAATCGGCATGGGCAAGCGTAATCATACTGCCGTCTTTACTGGTAAGCGTGATCCCCTTTGCCGTGGTCTTGTCAAACCTGAGAATCGTCTTATCGCGCCAACGGTTCAGATCGGTGAACAGGGAGTATCGTACCCCGCCACTTGACATATAAACGTCATTGGAACCTTTCAGTCTGATGTAGTTGCTGTTGTAATCGGGACCGCTCTTTCCGATTATGAAAGAACCGATTTTTTTACCTGAATTGTCGGCCACGGTAATGTTGAGTCCTTTTACCGAATCGACTTCAAAAATCGACTGTTTCTCAGGATTTTCGGAAATCAACGCATCCTTTTTAAGTGATGCTATTTTTTCGACCGCGGCGGTGATGGAGGCGCTGTCAACCGTATACTCGACAGCGGTTTCGGCGGTGGCTGGAGCGTTCTCCGCTCCGAGCGGTGTCGATGCCGGCTTTTCGGCGGCATCGGCTGAAGGTTTCGATACGACCCATACATCACCTTTGCGTTTCAGCTGGATCGACGTTTCACCTTCACTGATTATGATTTTTCCGATGGTCTGCTCGGTCATTTCCGGAAAAAACTTCTGCTCCTTTTCGGTCGGTTTTTTGTTACCGAGTTTTTCGTTGAGGATAATGACCCCAACGGCGACTACCAGTATTGCTACAAGAATGATTAATTTGTTCCCTTTCATCCTTTGTTCTCCTCCTTATTGGCAGGGGTTCCTGAGGTGGCCGGAGCCGACGACGGGGCTGCCGACATCGCTGCCGGTTCGCGACGTTTGAAGTATATAAGCAGTCCGATCACGACCAGTATAACAGGCATGAGAAGAATATTCACCAGTCGGATCAGGTTCGGTTTCGAAGATCCTTCCTGCAGCAGATCAGCATTCATCGTACGGTCTTTCATGGTTCTCGTTCTGATCGCGATCAGATTGTTATCAAGCGACAACCAGTCGACCAGATTGAGCACAAGCGACACATTATTCGGTGTCGCATTCTGTCCGGCTACCATATCAGCGTCACCGATTACCACGAGATGTCCGTCGGTATTCGATTCGACCACTTCACGAGACGCATCGTCGGCTTCCGGTGTGAGGTTGATCTGGCTCATCGTGTCATTGGCTGCAGGTTCATGCACCGGCGGAACCTTTTTCCCTGCAAAGTAACTGGTAAAGGAACCGTTGAGATACACCATCAGGTTCTGCTGCTTCATATCGGCTTCAGGAGGAATCGCCCACTGCTGCTGTGGATTGAGATCCATGGAACCCTGTGCCGTCCAGCTTTTCTCGGATGAATGCGCCAGTACGGTCGCTTTAACCTTCTGGTCGGCGGCCGCGCTGTCCGCCTTATCAACAAGCAGGGTAACCGGACTGACCCACGGTGTTACCACTTCCGTGAGGGGAGCCACCGCAGGGTTCACACTGTTGAATCCGGATTTACCTATTCTCACAAAGTACGGATACGGAACAGGAACATTCATCTGAATCGGACCGTATTTCTGGGGAATCGTGACCTGACCGCACGATGCATCCAGAACCAGACTTTTTTCAACCCGTGCTCCATAGTGCTCGAGCAAATCAAAAACTTTCGAATCCTGTGGTCTCGCCCGTATACCATATTGAAACTGAATTTCCATGGCATCGGCGAGCATGATGAGGTTGCCGCCCTTCATGAAGAACTGGTCGATCTCGAACAGCTTCCGATTTTTGACATTTTCGACGCCGGGAACGATCAGTGTCTTGATGGTACTGTCGATCGGCTCGCCTTTGGACAGGTCGACCACCGATACCTTATAGGTGTTTCTGAGTGCGGTGATCAGCTGTTCAAGTTTCTTTTGTGTCGTTCCCGACATATCGACCTTCGCCTGATATTGCGGCGGCAGATCGGGCATGGTGTCCATTTTCAGAACACCGACATGAGGTTCAACGCTGCGGGAGACTTTCATGATCGCCATCGTCAGATCGTATTCGAGATTCTGAAGATTCTGGACAACCGGGAGCGCTTCTTTCTTATCCTCGAAGAGCACCGCGATACCGAGATAACCGTTCATTACCTGCTGCCGGTCTTTTTCGAACGTCTGCAGTTGTACCTCAGGGATTCCCAGTGACCGGGCAAGATTCTTGGTGTCTTCGTTCTCCGCAGGGTCTTCCCATGTAATGAGCAGATTCTTACCCGCATATGCCTGATATTCGGAAAGAATATCCTTGACGTCGGTTACCGTTTTATGCATATGCGGCGGAAGGTTCTTCGAGAAAAACACTTTGATATTGATAATGTCGTCGAGCCCTTTAAGCACCTTTTTCGTGGCGCTTGATACGCTGTATTGCTTATCTTCGGTCATATCGATCCGTTTGAACCAGCGTATTCCGAAGTAGTTGACCACGGCGACCAGTCCGAGGATCGCCAGAATATAAACAATCAGTTCCGTGCGATTTTTTATTTTTTGAGTTTCCATATCTTCATCCGTTTCCCGTGTGTGGTTATTCCCATTTCCTGCTGCCGAGTGACTGTACATTCAAGAACAAGAAAAAGCCGATTATCGACAGATAATAGATGACATCCCTGCTGTCGATCACGCCGCGCTCGACACTGGAGAAATGATTCCCCAGCCCGAGATAACTTAACACCGGCACGATCCATTTGGGTGCGGCCATCGTCACAAACGGATTGCCGACCATGAACAGAACAAATGTGGCCACCACCCCGAGAATGAAGGCGATGATCTGATTTTCCGTATGAGAAGATACCCAGAGACCGATCGCAAGATAGGCGGCACCCATGAGGATCGCTCCTACATACCCTCCGATGATCGGTCCCATATCCGGTTCCCCGAGAACCATGATAGTGACCGGTATCGTGATCGACAGAAGTATCGCAGAGCTAAGAAAACAGAACGATGCAAGAAACTTTCCGAGAACCACCTGAAAATCGCTTACCGGCCAGGTAAGCAGCAGTTCAAGAGTTTTAACTTTCTTCTCTTCAGCCCAGCTGCGCATCGTTATGGCGGGAACGAAAAACAGAAATACCCAGGGCAACAGGCTGAAGTATCCCCGCATATCCGCCTGATTGATAATGAAAAAGCCCTGGAAAAACAGAAAATTCGTAACCACCAGATAGACGATAATGAATACGTAGGCAATCGGTGATACGAAAAACGATTTGAATTCCTTTTTAAAAAAGGCAAATACGGTATCCATGGTTATCCCCTCGTCAGTTGTGTGAACACTTCTTCAAGACTGGCGGCCTCGTGTTTAAGCTCGGAGAGGCTCCACCCCTTGTCGACAACGCATTTGAAAATCGCTTCGCCGATCTCCTCCTTTTCACCCACCGCCACTTCCGCGACGACCCATTCGTCTTCTACCCCGTTGATTATGACATTCGCCACACCGGGAAGCGCCTTGAACGCCGTCTCGATATCGGCCCGGTCGGCTTTGACACGGGTGACATACCGGTTGCCCCGGGACGAACGGGAAGTAAGTTCATCGGGAGTACCGCTCGCAACGATCTGACCGTCGTTGATGATCAGGATTCGGTCACAGGTGGCACTTACTTCGGAAAGAATGTGAGAACAGTAAATAACGGTTTTTTCCTGCCCCATTTTTTTTATCAGATTACGGATCTCGACAATCTGGTTGGGGTCAAGGCCCGACATCGGCTCATCGAGAATAAGGAGATCAGGGTCATGCATCATCGCCTGTGCAAGCCCGACACGCTGACGGAAGCCTTTCGATAATTTCCCGATTTGCCGCTGTGCCATTTTGGTGAGTCCGCATATGGCAGAGAGCTCCTTGAGACGAGTTACCTGACGATCACCTTTGATGCCGCGGATTTCAGCGACAAACTTCAGGTATTCTTCGACGGTCATGTCGTTGTACAGTGGATTGTTTTCGGCAAGATAACCGATTTTTTTCCTGACCGCCATACTGTCGGCCGCAGTATCTATTCCGTCAACTTTGACGATTCCGGCAGTTGGTGGAATAAGGCAGGTTACCATTCTCATGGTAGTGGTCTTTCCGGCACCGTTCGGGCCAAGAAAACCGAAAATCTCACCCTTTCGAATCTGCAGGTTGAGATTTTTTACTGCATAGAAATCACCAAACTTTTTGCTGAGGTTGTCCACCTCCAACATAAATTGAGTGTTCGTTGAACTCATAAAATACCACCAGTGATTGAAGATACAGTGATTATTTGGATTCTAAAATTCAGGCCTTAAAATGGTTTTCGGCCTGTTTTGAAGTCAACGTTCCCTGCCGGCTGATACATACCGGAAATTTAGGAACCATATTACGATTTCATCGGAATAATATTTTACGACTCCTGCACTTTTTCTGTTTTCCATGGCTTTGAAGTGTCAGAGGCATTTGTGTAACTTGTAATTGCGGATGATTCAGTTGAAATAAAAAAGGGGAACAGTGTTCCCCCCCTTGATTTCTACAGAAAAATAGAAATAAAACTATTCGCTCTTTTTCGCATCCTGAATCTGAACGCGGATATCCTGAGAAAGCTTTTTGATATTCTGAAGGCTCTTACGGGCACGCGTTCCTGCAGATTTGTTGCCGCGTTCAAACTTTTCATACTCCTGCTTCAGAATTTCAATTTCATCCAAAAGTGCCTGGATACTCATGGTTCCTCCTTAAGCTAAATTGATGATGTGATATGAACATCGTGGTAGTATCACTGCAAATGCAATTATAATATCATTCGTGCCGGCACTGTTGCGCCACAATTATATCGATTTTTTGGTTAAATAAGGGAATTACACCGGTAAGCAGACTCTGCTGTTATTCAAAAACAGCAAGACAATGCATCCCGATCGGGGAAAGAATCCTGTAGAGGTGCGGAAACAGGCGTACGCTCTCCTCAACGAGCCAGTCACGCATTTTCAGCGATGATTCCCGTTTGTTGATCACCCGGGCTGCAGATCCCACACCGGTAATGGCACGCAGGTAGCTTAAAGCAGCTTCATACCCGCCCAGAGTGTCGACCAGATGCGCCTTCACCGCCTGCCGGCCGGTAAAAATACGCCCGTCGGCGATCTGTCGAAGTGAATCAACATCCATAGTTCGCGCCGTAGCGACATCAGTTATGAACTGATCATGGGTATCATCCAGCAAACCCTGAATCATCTTTTTCTCAACGGATGTCATCGACCGGTACGGACTGGCGATATCTTTATAATCACCCGCCTTGAACGTCTGCATTTCTATGCCGACCTTTTTCGCGAGTTCCCGGTACATCGGAACGGTCATGATCACCCCGATACTACCGGTGAGCGTTCCGGCACCAGCGAAAATCCGGGTTGCCGGACTGGCGATATAATAGCCTCCCGAGGCCGCGACATTCCCCATACTGACGATTATAGGTTTGGATCCCGAACGAAACTCCCGTACCGCATGATATATTTCCTGGGAAGGAGCGGTTGCACCACCGGGAGAATCAATACGCAGAAGTACTCCGGCTACCGACCGGTCCTCGTGCAGCAGCTGCAGCTGACGTACAATCGATTCAGATTCGACAATCGGCCCCTCAACCCGAACCTCCCCCAGTTTTTTGAAAGTCCCTCTTCCCACCCTGCCGTCGGTAAAAACGTTCTGACGAACAAGCAGCGTCACTCCCGTGATGACCGGGGTACTTAGCAACAACAGCAGTACGATTCTCTGCGTCAGCTTCACATGTCGCTCCTTGTAATCACACGAAGCGTATCACCCGGCATTATCACAGCGTTGGCTTCCAGACCGTTGTACCGGTACAGGCGTTCAACCGAAATACCGAAATTGCTGGCGATCCTCCAGAGGTTATCACCGGTTTTTACCGTATAGTACACCATCGCTTCCGGGGTTTCGGGCAATGATTCCGTTTGAGCTACTATCGGGACATTTTGAGGAATGTACAGTGTGTCTCCCTCTCTGATGGCTTTCCCCCTGATCAGATGATTGACTCTGCGGATCTGTTCCAATGGTACCGAAAAATTCTCAGCTATGCGAAAAAGGTTATCACCGGCGTTGACTATGTAGGCGACGGCACCATCCGGATTCCGACGGCGCGCAACCGGTGCAACCGTGGATGCGGCAGTCATGGTTGATGTAACCAGCAGTACATCACCGGGACGTATCTGGGGATTCCGTGGATCAAGATCATTGAGTTCACAAAGTTCTTTCACGGTCATTCCATACTGTTTTCCTATACGGAACGCGTTCTCTCCCTGCTGCACCATATGACGACCGGTTTGCCCGTCCGGTCTCGAACCGCTGGCGTCCGCGGAGGATACAGCCGTCGCGGTCACCGGTTTTTCTTCGTCTATCGAATAAATGGAGAGGATCTGGCCGACCTTGATGCGGGCATTCACCAGTTTATTCCAGCCGCAGATCTGGCGGGCACTTACGCCGAAGAGTTCAGCAAGCCGCCAGACCGTATCTCCGGACTTCACTTCATAAACGGTCAGCCGCGCCCCTTCGGGAACTTCTACGGTCGTTACTGCCGCTTTCGTGGTCTGCTGCGGTTGCTCCTCCTGCGGATTTTCGTATCCCTTCGTACCCACCGGAATCGGAATGAACAGGTATTTACCGGCGATAATTCTGTTTCCCTTCATGCGGTTGACCGATTTGATACCCTGTATCGGCAGTCCGAAGTATCGGGCAATGGAACCGAGATTGTCTCCAGGCCGGATACGGTAACGGTACCACTTGACTTTTTTCTCATCGGGCAACGCGGTATAAAAAGTATGGAACGCCTCTGCACTGCCTGCGGGAAGATAGAGCTGCACCCCCGACATATCGGGCGGTGTACACCAGTGCAGCAGTTGCGGATTGATTCTTCTCAGGGAGTCATAATCGATCCCGGTGCCTTCGGCGATATCCCGAAGATCGATACAATCACCGACACTCACCGTATCGAACGGCAGCGTATCCGATCCGCCGGTTACCACCTCATTGAAATCGGGACTCTTCGCGATCGCCAGGGAAGCAATATACAGCGGAACATAATTCATTGTTTCGGCCGGCAGTTTCAGTTGCCAGTAATCATCGGTACCATACTTCCGAATCGAACGGGCCAGGCCGTTTTCTCCGCAATTGTAGGCGGCCAGAGCGAGATGCCAGTGCCCGAAATCACCGTAGAGTTTTTTCAGATAACTGATGGCCGCTTTGGTCGCCAGAACCGGATCTCTCCGTTCATCAATCCAGTAATTGTTTCTGAGCCCGTACCGTTTTCCGGTTGATCCGATGAACTGCCAGATTCCCGAAGCATGTGCGCGGGAATACGCCTTCGCATTGAAACCGCTTTCTATCAGAGGAAGATAAGCGAGATCCGCCGGGAGACCGCTATCGGTGAACATTTTTTTCATAAACGGAAGATACGTGACCGAACGCTCCCGCCACCGTTCGACCGTCGCCTTGTTTCTTGTCAGGTAATAAAACAGCGCCCGTTGTACCCTATTGTTCCAGACCACCGGAACACTGAATTCAGCCTTTTGTGAACGGCTGAAAACTCCCGCCACGAATGCGCTGTCCTTTGTGGTAAACTGCAGGGTATCGAGTGAACCCACCAGCTGCCGGTGAAAAACCTGCGGTGCAATTTCTTCGGGCACGGAAAACGTATCAGGAAGCAGCTCAGCATAAAGCGCAATGATTTCTTCAATGAAATCATCTGAATTACCGGTGCTGTCAAAATCTCCGCTGCCGCCGTTCACCGAATTGAATACCAGCCTGCAGAGCGAATCCGCTTTCCCGTATTCAGACCGGAAACAACACTCTCTGGCAAGTTTCAGCATAGCATCGAAGCGTTTTTCCGCTGCATCCTTTTCAAATGCCGGTGGTTCCTCGATACGTGACGTATCGATTATCGGTTCAATCGTGAGCGTATTATCTTCAGCAGTGAGAATCGTCTGCTTTCTGAGTGAGGAACTGCATCCTGAAACAATTAAAATTCCTGCTGTTGTAATAAGAAGAACAGGTACCACGCGGAAGGAACAAAATCGGAGGTGCGTCATAAATCCTTGAATTGCTACACTTTGGCAAATACACGTTTCGGGTGGAATAACCATACCACCATACACCGCTAATTATACCACGTGGAACACTGTTTAGCAATAACTTGACGCACCATCCAGCACGGGAGGAATGATCTTTTAAGCTGGATTTTCGAATATGGTGTCTTCAGGAACTGAAATTCGGTAATGGCTGCATTCCCTGCGCAACCGGCAGTACCGAAAGAATCGTCTGAGCGAAGAGCTGCCCTCTGCGATCCCGGCATTCAAGTTTCGCTTCGTCTACCTGCTGCTTGAAGCGTTCAGGATCCGATCCGCAATAATTGACATACATTCTCGTTTTCTGCGGACAACTCTGATAATGGGTGCACTGCGAACAGGATACTTTTAAAAACTGCATCGGGTGCTCCTTTTTATTCAGATGAAGTGCAATAAATCGGGTGAAACAGCAAAACGGTCTAAAGTGTATGCTCTAAGTATACCTCACAATAAGTTGTGCGTCAATAAAAAAATAACACAACCTGTAGTAGGTTGAACATCAGTTTGATATCCTGATGGTTAAAACGAAGGTATTACATTCAGGTGGAAGCGAAACCATCCAACAGCAGTACGTTCAAGGCAGTAGACGCGATCCCGAACAGGGAAAAGGGAACCTGGTTACCGTTTTCCGGTATTGGTTTTCATGTTCGAACCGACTCCCCACATTGATATCGCATGAACCGGGCAGACATTGAGGCAGATACCGCACCCGATGCATTTATCTTTATCGATTACGTGGCGCTGGTCCTGTTCGCCGGAGATAACTCCCGAAACCGGACAGACTGAAACGCAGGCGGTACAACCCGTACATTTTGTATCTATATTGGCCTTCGGGCGGGTCTTTACCAGGTCAACGAAACACTTCGACGGGCACTTGTGCGCAGCGGGAATAAAATTTTCTTCTTTGCTGTAATCGAGAACAGGCAGATTATTCTCCATTGAAATCGCACCGGATGGTGTGGCTTTCACACAGAGCGTACAGGCGGTACACCCGACGGTACAGTATTTCTTAACCTTGGCACCCCGCTCATGATTGGAACAGGCAAGAAAGATTTTGTGCACTTTCGGTATGAGCGAGATGATGTTTCGTGGACAGATTTTTACACATTTACCGCAGCCGGTACATTTTTCCGGATTGACGACGGCTATACCATCGCTTGAAACGTGAATCGCGTTGAAAGGGCAGACACGCACACAGTTACCCAACCCCAGACAGCCGTCCTGACAGACTTTCGAGCCGTTTCCGATCAATGTTGCTGCAAGACAATCCTCAATCCCGAGATACTGTGCCCGCTCCCGGGCATTCTCGTTTCCACCGTTGCAATGAACCACCGCCACGACCGGTTCTGACACTTCGGCGCTGACCCCCATGATATCGGCAACAGCATGCGCGGTTTTGGATCCGCCCGGAATACAACCGCTGGAATCCGCCTTTCCTTCAACCACCGCCTTGGCGAAACCGCTGCAGCCGGGATATCCGCAGGCGCCGCAGTTCGCACCGGGAAGCACCCCCAGTATCTTTTCGATTCGCGGATTGACATACACATGCAGTTTCTTCGATGCGATTGCCAGACCGATCCCGAAAAACAACCCGACAGAACCGACAACCATAACCGGATACAGCAATTCAATCGGCACGCTCAGCCTCCAACACCAGGGAAAAAGTTCAAACCAGCAAACCCTAAAAACGCGAGCGCCATAAGTCCGGCCGTAATAAATGCGATCGGCAGCCCTTCCAGCGCCTTCGGAACCGGCGCGAATTCCAGTTTCTCACGAAGACCGGCCATCAGAATCAGTGCGAGAGAGAAACCGACTCCCGACATGATGCCGTTCCACACACTCTCGATGAACGAAAAAGGTAATCCCGTTACCGGATTGATGTCGGTATTGATGATTGCCACCCCCAGGACCGCGCAGTTGGTGGTAATGAGCGGGAGAAAAATACCGAGCGATTCGTAAAGTGCGGGAGAATATTTCTGCAGCGCCATTTCGACAAGTTGCACAAGTCCGGCTATCACCAGGATGAATACGATAGTCCGCAGATACTCGAGCGCGTAGGGATGTAATATGTAATTGTAAATAACCCAGGTGAAACTGGAAGCCATGGTCATGACGAAAATAACCGCCATACCCATTCCGGTTGCACTCGATAGTTTCTTGGATACTCCGAAAAACGGGCACAACCCGAGAAACCGGGAGAGAACGAAATTGTTGATGAATATCGCGCCGACAGATATCTGAATCAGGCTGACAGGATTAACCATCGTTATGCGCCTTTCTTTCGGTTACCGAAATATTTGATCATACCCATGACAAAAGCGATCGTGAAGAAACCTCCCGGAGCCAGAATAAACACCGTCATGGGCTGATATCCGGGAAACACTTTAAGACCGAGGAGCTTGTTGCTTCCGAGTACTTCCCTGATGATACTGAGGATACACAGCGACACGGTAAAACCGAGTCCCATCACGATGCCGTCGACAAGTGACATGAACATATTGTTTTTGGAGGCAAACGCCTCGGCCCTGCCGAGAATAATACAGTTCACCACGATAAGCGGCACGAAAATGCCGAGTTGTTTGTCGAGTGCGGGCAGATAGGCTTTCATCACCAGCTGGACAATGGTCACAAATGTCGCGATAACCACGATAAAGCAGGGAATACGCACTTTATCGGGAATCACCTTTCGAAGCATTGATACGATAACATTGGAACAGGCAAGTACAAAAGTGGCCGCCAGCCCCATTCCCAGCCCGTTCTGTACCGAGGTACTGGTTGCCAGCGCGGGACAAAGCCCGAGTGCCAGAACCAGTATCGGATTTTCTTCAATGATACCCCGTTTGAACTGTTCTGCAATCATGTTATTACCCTCGTATTGCCTTTAAGTAAACCTTTGCCTTCGAACTGAGACCGCTGATAACCGCTCTGGTCGAAATAGTCGAACCGGTAATTGCGGTAATGCCGTTTTTTCCGGTGAGTTTGCTCCGCTGCTGTTCACCGAGCAGATGCCACTCACCCATTGCTTTTTCGATTGCCACCGGCCGGTTGATGGAGATTCCCCTGAACTGCTCCGAAAACCACGGAGCGGTTTTCTCCTCGGGACCACCGAATCCGTTCCAGATGTACTTTTTGGAAATTGTCTCCTGCACGCGGGATCCGAGACCGGGAGTTTCGCTCTGATCAAGTACCGTCATACCGGTAATTATCCCTTCGGGAGTGGTGCATACCATATAGTTGATCACGCTGGAATAGCCGCGGCTGCCGACCTTGAATGCGTATACCGTATCGGTTGCGCTGCAACCGGTCCAGTAGGTCACCGAATCACTTTCCGGAGAAAGCGCCACTTTCCGTTCAGTAATGGTAACCCCTTCGGGCATGATCCGTTTCAGGGCCTCCTGCTGTGCGGCGATCTGCTGCGAAGCGATCCGATCCTGCGTCTTCATGTTGGTAACGGCGATAAGCAGTGCCGCACCACACGCGATCACGGTAAGCACGATAGATAATCTCAACATGTCAATCACGACGTCTGACCTCTCCGTAAATCTTTGGACGGGTATATTGTTCAATCAGGGGAACAAAAAGATTCATGAGCAGAATTGAATAGGAAACACCCTCGGGGTAACCGCCGAATTTACGGATAACAAATGTCAGCACACCGCATCCGACGGCGAACACGATCTTCCCTTTGGGGGTAATCGGTGAGGTAACCATGTCGGTCGCCATGAAAAATGCTCCGAGAAACAGGCCGCCCGCCAGGATCTGATAAAACGGAATGATAATTGCCCCCGACGTGAAGAGGGTACCGGTACCGTTGAACAGCCAGCTCAACAGAAAAACCACCCCGATGTAAATAAGGGGTATACGCAGGGAAATGATCCTTTTATACAGAAGCAGCACGCCTCCCAGAAGGAGCGCCAGTGCCGAAGTTTCGCCGATACACCCCCCCACGTTTCCGGTAAAGAGATTCGTGAGTGCATCCTGAAAATCAAGTGCCTGAAAACTGCCGTTCGCCATGGCCGTTCTGAATTCTCCAAGAGGTGTCGCCGAACTCATGCCGTCGATTCCCGAGAGCGATCCGAACACGGTCGGCGTGAAATGGGTCATCGCCGAAGGAAAATTCGCCATCAGAAAAGCACGACCTGCAAGTGCCGGATTTATGAAATTGGCACCCAGACCGCCGAATGCCATTTTCGCGACGCCGATCGCGAATACCGATCCGATCACCACCATCCACCAGGGCAAATCCGGGGGGACATTGAAGGCGACCAGTATCCCTGTCACCACCGCACTGAAATCACCGATGGAAGTCCGCCGTTTCATCAGCAAACCCACCGCCCACTCGGTGACGACTGCGGCGATTACCGATACCGCCGTCAGAAACAGAGCTTTCATGCCGAAAAAAACCACCGATGCGATACACGCGGGTAACAGTGCAACGGCAACCCATACCATTATGTGCGTCACGGTTTCAGGATGCCGCAGATGAGGCGATGAGGTCAGATGCAGCGACGTGGAGTCGAGTTGCCCGGCCGCCGCCGGGGCGTCCGTTTTCTGATTTGATTGTTCATTGGTCATTGTAGGTATCCTTATACTCCGTCACGATTTTTTCACTTCGGCCGCACGACGCATCGCCTGTACATTATATTTTCCGAGCTTCATCTGGTGTACCAGGTTGATTTTCGCGGGACAGACATAGGCACAGGAACCGCACTCCATACAGTCAAGTACATTCCACTCCTGCGCTCCGGTGTAATCCTCCTTTTCGACGAATTTGGCGATACGGGAAGGTACCAGATTGATCGGGCAGGCGTGAACGCAGTGTCCGCAATTGATACAGGGATAGGAACGCATCGCCGGCGCGATACTGTCGAGCGCCAGAAGACCGGAGGTTGTTTTAATCACCGGCACATCGATATCCGAAAGTGCAAGTCCCATCATCGGCCCACCCATCAGAAGCTTTCTTACCTTTTGGGTATCGATACCGCACGCTTCGAGAAGATAACGGATCGGTGTACCGATTCTGGCCATGAGATTTTTCGGTGATTCCATTCCGGGACCGGTTACCGTCACCACCCGCCGGTACAGTGGAATCCCGTCGCCGACGGCATCGCATACCGCCACCGTGGTCCCGACATTCTGCACCACACATCCGACATCCATCGGAAGACCACCTGAGGGGACCTCTCGTCCGGTGACTGCTTTTATCAACTGTTTTTCACCACCCTGGGGATACTTTGCGACAAGCACACACAGCGTGATATCGGAGATCTTTTTCTCACTGAGCAGCGCAGTAATCTTTTTAATCGCATCCGGTTTGTTTTCCTCGATACCGAGTAAACACTTTTTGGCGTTGAGAATCTTTTTAAGAATGAGTATTCCCTCGATGAACCGCTCGGTCTGTTCGAGCATGAGCAGATGATCCGCGGTGAGAAACGGTTCGCATTCTGCCCCGTTGATTATAAGAACATCAATCGGTTTGTTACTCGGCGGTGAGAGTTTCACCTGCGTGGGAAATCCTGCCCCACCCATCCCCACGATACCTGCGGCCATAATCGCCTGAACCAGTTCCTGCGGAGCCGCATCACGCCACACCGGCGGTGCCGGCTGAAACGACGCCGTTTCATCGGCACCGTCATTTTCAATTTCAATGGAAGTGACCAGTTTTCCGGATGGATGAAAAAAAGGT
>JAFGHA010000091.1 GCA_016930275.1 Chitinispirillaceae bacterium | reverse complement strand
GTATCAGGTATCCTACCGGCAGGGTGTCATCACGATAGGGCGGCGGTAGACGATGCGGTCGAAACTGATTCAGCATTGTATCGGAATCGTCCTGGTCTCCCTCCTCATGGCGGGGACCCTTATATTTTTTCAGAATCGCACGGAACACCGGCATGAGCAGCGTACCTCGAAAGTCCGCATTCTTATGGATGCCCCTGTCGGAAAAATCAACGACCCGTTCGAGCGAGCCCTTCTGGTCGATTGTCTTGATCTGTATTTTCCCGGGCGTCAGGATACCAATGCCGCATTGACGGAAGATTTTTTCAGAATGAAGGAAGATGAATTCAATAAATCGATGCAATCTTCCTACCGCACCAAACGACTCTCGGTATCGACGATGCTTGAACTTGCGTCGATGTACGTGAAATTTCTCGTCATCTATCTGGTGGTTATGGTCCTGACCTTTTACGGAGTACAGACCCTCGGCGTTCTCAGATTTATCCTCCGGCAGCAGGCGATGGAACGGAGCAGTGCACAGCGGAAATATCCTCTTGTAAAATCGCTGCCGGCTGCGGTTCTCAAAACTGCGGCGTATATCGTCCTGTTTTCACCGGCCTACGTGATCGCCTATTCGATCAGAACCGAATTCAATACCGACTCATCGTTTTTCATGATCATTCTGGGAGTGGTTTCGAACGGGCTTCTCGTCATGTATATAAATAAATTCTACGCTTTTCTGACCGCGGAAAGCAGGAAAGGATACGTGGAAAGCGCACGGGTAAAGAACCTCTGCAGCAATTACGCGCTTTCACACGGCGGTATATCCTGGCGTTCAGTACTCCGTCCATTCAAACGGTTCGACGGGCACGTCTTCGGTCATATTTTCCGCAATGCGCAATTTCAGTATCTGTCAACGCTCAAGGAACAGGCATCGTTTCTGATAACCGGTCTGGTCATCATCGAAATGGCTCTCAATATCCACGGTCATCTTACCTATGAACTGCTCCGTCAACTGCTGTACAAAAACTACACCATCGTTATCGTCATCATGCTTTCCATATTTTATACCGTGAAACTGACTGAAATTTTCACCGACGTTCTGGTACATCGGGAGATGAAACGTTATGAAAACAGCTGATACCCCTCTGCAGGTACTCTTCGGCGGCAGAGATCGGCGATGGCTTCTGTTCTGGATTATCGCGGTGGGAGGTCTTGGTGTCTGGGATTTCATGTTTCTCAACCGTCCGGCCCTGGAGCGGGTCATCGAAGGATTTCTTAACACGTTCGCCATCGCTTTTCTCGTTGTGGGGTGTACCCTCGCGATCGCCTGGATAGTAACGCTTGTGTATTACCGGCTCGAACATGCATCCAACCGAACGGGATTCTACCTGTTTTCGTTTTTTCTCAATCTCATCCGGTCGATTCCACAGATAGTAGGAATACTGTTCGGCTACATCGGTATCGCCGGTCTGGTCACCGCCGAAGTACTCTCCGGAAAAACAGCGGTATTTCTTCTGATGGCACTGTGTATCAGTTTTTTCATCATGCTTGAAGTGGTCGACCTGCTCAGGGAACGTATCGATCATTATACGAAACTTGATTTTTTCAATGCGATGCGGGTCTGCGGCGTTTCACAGTGGCGTATCATCAATTTCGATATTCTCTGGAAAAACAGCAGAATCCACATACTCAACAAACTGATCTCTGTTTTCGGCAGCGCGGTATTCCTCCAGTGCAGTGTCGATTTCATCATTTCCGTCGGGCTTTCTTCAGAAGTCAACGCCGTGACACTGCCGACCACACTGGGAAGTCTGCTGGCAAAAATGGACAGCAAACAGGATATTCTTGCCATCGGCAACACGATCACCAACATATCCTACCTCCCCGCCCTCTTTTTTCAGCACCTGCAGGGAATCACCGTCGCATTTCTCATTGTCATCACCCTGCTGGCGGTATATCAGATTTCCTGCGGCTACGCCGAAAGGCACCGATTATGAGCAGCCGGTCATTTGACATCAGTGTGGGAACCGCCAAAAGATCTATTGTCAGTGTCACGGGCTATCCGGTATTCGACAACAAAATAACGTTTCTCTTCGGTGAATCGGGTATCGGAAAATCGGTCATATCAAAGGCCCTGTACGGCTTTCTCGTCGGCACCGAACTGCAGATCAGTATCAACAATCAGTCATACGGCATTCATCTCGAAAGTCCATGGACAAAAGCAGTCAGACGCAACAGTTTTTTCGTATTTCAGGAACCGTCATCACATCTCAACCCTCTGTTAACCGTCAGAGAACAACTGAACGAAGGCAGTCTGGCAGGCATTCCGGAAGAGAAAATTCTATCGCGACTGTGGCAGACCATATCCGATGACAACCTCCGGAAACTGCTTGACGTATACCCGAAACCCTACCGGCCCAGCGGTGGTGAAAAGCAGCGCATTCTTCTGGCGATGGCGTTCAAGCGTATCGACGCATGGATCGCATCGGGCGCTTCCGATGAATCAACCTATTTCGTGTTCGATGAACCCACGGGAAGTCTCGACAACACCTACCGCAATCTGTTCCTGCAACTGCTCCTCGAGAAATTCCGTACACGATCGTTCACCATTCTGATAATCACCCACGATTATTCGATTATAAGTGAGATATACCAACGGCATAGAGATCTTATTGACCGGGTCCGGTTCAAGGAACTCTCTCGCGTCAAGGATACCGGAGTAATCGTACGTGATTTCAGTGCGGATGATTATCTCAACTGGCTCGATACACCGCGTATTCAGCAGAAAATCATATCCGATACGAAACCGGTACTTGAAGTACAGCCACGGTTCTCCATCTTCGGGCGTCATCTCGCCATCTATGCCGATGGCGATCGCACCCGTCTTCAGCCGCTCAGGATTCACAAGGGTGAAATGGTATACCTGAAAGCGCCCAGCGGCATCGGAAAAACCACGCTTGCGAAAATTATAATGGGGATCTATCACGCGGATGATTTTTCCATGGCGCTCGACGGCATCTCCATCACCCATCGCTCACCGGTATCGCTCTGGGCATCCTCCATCTGGGGGAAACGTGCTGGTATGGTTTTCCAGCATGCCGATGAATCCCTCAACCTCGCTTCCACGGTACGTGAAACATTCAAGGGGCTTCCCCTTAAACGACGATTCTCGGCCGAGGATCTGACCAGCCATCTGATGGAACTGTTCGACCGGCCCATTTCCGATATTTTTCTGAAAAAGAAAGTTGCCTACCTCAGCGGGGGTCAGAAACAGCGGTTGAATCTGCTGCGCTCCCTGGTGCTTGGCACCAGCCTGATTATACTCGATGAACCTCTCAATGGCCTCGATTTCACGAGTGTTAAGAAAGTGCTTAATCTGCTCGATGAAAAACGAGCCTCCGGAAGCGCTCTTCTGATGATTTCCCACAACGAGGAAATTTTCGAACATTTCATCGGTGAAGAAAATATCTACTACCTCGGCGTGACCGCCTGAATCGCCCCTACGAAGCTATGCTGTATGTCCGGATGCTGTTCTTCCGGGGAAAGGCCAGTTTGAAATAATTCCCCGCGGAATCGGTATCAAGCCATATTCTTCCCCGGTGAGCATTCATCACCAATCTGCAGAAAAAAAGTCCGAGTCCTTTCGAATAGTGCGAGTGTCTGCTCTGAAGACGCGCATACTTTTCGAAAAGGATTTCCTTTTCCGAATCTGGTATCGGTGTTCCGGAATTGAAGAAACAGATAACCTGTTCCTCTCCGGCTCCGTCAAACCGCAATTCAACCCTGCTCCCGCGAGGTGCGTATTTTGCGGCATTACTGTAGAGATTCTGCAGCAGGCGTTCCATAAGATAAATATCGGCTGCTATCACGAAATCCTCCTCCGGTGGAATAATACACGGATGGATCTCCTTCTCCTCAAAGAGGGTGCTTCTACCGAATTTACCGGCAACCTCCCTGAAGAATCCGTAATCAAGGAGTTCCTCGCGTATCACCATTTTTCCATCGTCCATTTTCGCGATATCAAGCAGATTTGATGCCAGACTGGTGATATCCGAACACGTTTCACATACCACGTCAATCACCCGTTGCGCCTTGGGGTCATCTTCGATGCGCCGGTTGAGATAAATTAGGTTGCCGGTAATGCCTGCCGCATAATTTTTTATATCGTGCACCAGTGTACCGCTAAGAATACCCTTCATCCGCTCAGACTCGATCAGTTTGAGGTTGGCCTCCTCCAACTGCTGATTTTTATGAACGATATCCTCGGTTTGTGATGCCACCTGCTGTTGCAGTTCCTCGTTGAACTCCTTCTGTTTTCTCATCAGATACGCATTCTCCAGGAGTATTCCGGCATGTGCCGCAAGCACCATTGCCCCTTTCTGTGCCCCCTCTCCGAAAAGTCCGAGTACGCGATCATTAACGAGGTAGACATAGCCAAGGTACTTTTCTCTCCAATTGAGCGGTACGCACAGGTCTGACCGGATGCTGACGCTGTCGGTCTCGACATCCTCCTCAAGTATCGGTTCTCCACTGCACTGAAGTGTATGAATCTCATTCACTTTCCGGATCAGATCGGCGAATACCGGTACATCGGCTACTGCGACCTCTTTACCCTCGAACGACATGGCGATGGGTTCGAGATCTCCGTAGGTGAGTTTGTTGATGAAGAGACACCCGTACTGCGCCCCGGTAACCGTTATCATTGCAGAGAGTATCTGGCGCAGCAGTATCGCCGGTTCATCGATTTCCGTGATGGTTTTACTGACATCAACGAGGGTTTCAAACCGCATCCGGTTGATTCCCTCGGGAGCATCCTCCTGTTCGGTATATACAGGCACTTCGGCAATTGCGGTCAGATCCATTGAACGGTCATGTGTCCCGGCGCTGATCTTCATTTCCATTCTGTCAATGTAGAGTCGTGCGCCACACCACTTGAAAAGTTCATACGCCTCAACATACCGGTCATACGCGTCTCCAGGTATCAGTGCGAATTCTTCCAGGAATTCTCCGTAATCCCGCAAGGAACAGGCTTCTTCAAACCGCATCGCGTAACGGTGATGAGCACGAATGGCTTTTCTGAAGAAAAATGCCGCCCTTCGTTTCTTTCCCTGCAGAGCACAGTACCATGCGATGTTGCGAAAAAAAACTCCCCAGTACGCCGGGTAAGAGAAACAGGAGATCCCGTGAATGACGCAGTAGAAGAGAAACTTCATCCTCAACGTCCGTCCTCTTGCCGATATTCGTTCCAGTCCTCTCCGGCGTCCGCGTAATTTGTTGCAGATCAGCATGCAGAACAGAGCGAATCCGCGTACCTGATACTCAGAATTTATACTGTTACGCAATATCATCGGCAGAAGTCGTACGGCCCGATCGTACGCCCGCTGGTAGTCGCTATGTTCAATTTCGGTCTGAAGCAGATACCCCCCCGCTTCAATGTGAAAGAGTAATGATTGCACATTGCGAAGACTGCTCTGTATTTCAATGTATTCTTCTTCATCAAGCGTTCCCGTCATGATGAATCTACAGAGATTTCCG
>JAFGHA010000011.1 GCA_016930275.1 Chitinispirillaceae bacterium | reverse complement strand
TTCCAGAAGCGGTGGTAAAGAAGCTCTCTGGGTCAATGATGCCCCAAACCACAGGGCCTGGGTTCTTGCCCAGTTTTCAAAATGGGTACGTCCGGGATACATTCGGGTCGATGCCACCTATAGTCCGCAGAACGGCGTGAATGTCGTGGCTTTCAAGGGAGATTCCAACGTCGTCGTGGTCTTGAACAACACCTCTTCTTCCCAAAGTGTGACGTTCAACTATACGAATGCAAAATTAACCACCGTCCGTAAATACACGTCATCGCAATCTAAAAGCGGTAAGAACGAAGGGGAGATCGAAGTCTCGAACAATTCCTATGCCACCACCCTCGATCCGCAGAGCGTCTCCACGTTTGTTTCCGAGGGAATCCCGACGGAGGTCATCAATATGTTCAGGGATGAGGATGAAGTCCTGAAAAATACGATTGTTACTTCAGGTGGTACCGACGCTGCAGCACCGGTTATCTATCTGATCAATGGCAGGCGGTGCCGTCTTCCGGCTGCATTCGATTCACGTATCATTCCGCAAGGGATATATATCCTCAACGGAAAGATTCGCACCAGAATAGGCGAGCCGGGGTCTTCATATGTTTTAGGAAAATAAGATATTCACTATCTGGGGCGATCCGGTTTCCGGCCGGAATTCCGGCCGGCCGGTCGCCTTTGTCACATTTCCGGTCAAATGGCGGGCGGGGTTTTTCCGGTCCGGTCCGGGGCACGCTACCGGCAGGGTCCACCGAAGCGGGGACGTTTCATTTTCCTGAGTCAAGAAACATGCCTGATGAAATGCCGTTGCCGTGATGCTGTAGTAAGGGAATGACACCGGTGATCTGTCCCCGCAGGTTGAACCGCGGCGATCCGCTGGTTCCACCCGGTACTCCGTTGAGGCGACGCTGTTTTCCCACGGTACCGGGTCGTGCCGTTACTTGCCGACAATCCAATCATCCAGACGAAGTACACCGCCGATCCGGCACCGTTCGTTTGCAGCAATACGGTATTCCTGTACATTACGCACGACAAGGCACAGAGGGCCGATTGTAGTGCTGAAGGAGCGACCGCGAGTGGTTCGAGAGGCGCGTATCGATTCGGGGGGAAGTGGCGAAGGGATTGAACTGTTTCTTGACGCGATTATCGGACCGGAAATTGGAACCTGCGGAGTGACCGGTAACGGTGTTTGGCAGACGAGGTAAAAAGGTTACGTTGGATGTTTCCGGTGCCGGTGTGATCCGAGAGGTGGATCTGGTGGCGTGAAGGGAGCCGAACATCCGGTAGAAAAAAGAAACCTCCCGCTGTTTACGGCGGGAGGCTGTTTTGATTTTCTGGTGCGGAAGCAATCCTACGGCAGGGTATATACTCTGATGTAATTACCCCCCTGTGTTGTATCGGGAGTATTACCCGCCCAGTCGGTAACCGATGAGAAATCGATTTTCAGGGAGTCGTAGGAGCCATTCTCAAGCGGATCGACAACAAAGTTGATAACACCGGATTGGTCAGTGGTCCAGGTCCAGAAACACTTGTTCGGATCGATTGTGTTGAGCGTATCACCGTATACTGTTAATCCGGAACCGCTTGTATACCCGGCCTCCTTGACGGTGACCGTCGGACTTTTTGAAGTATCCATCGGTTCCGGAATGTAACCGGAGGTGATGGTGATGGAAATTGTATCGGTGTAACTTGAGGTGGAATTGTTGAAACCGGACTGTGATCTCGAATAACTGAAGAAAGGTTTTTTATTGTCCTTTACGGTGAGTACTGTTGCCGATTCGAAAGAGGAGAGGTTACTGCTGTTCTTGCCGAGAACAATGTACCGCATCACTTTACCGAGAGTGAACTGTTGCGACGTTGTTATCGACGTGATGGTGTCGGTGACACCGACAAGAAATGACCACGACGAGTCGATGCTGGATTTTTGATAGATCTGGTACTGTGTGGCGTTTTCGAGTACTGACCACAGCAGATTGAGCGTGGATGTGTTGTAGTCAACCTTGGTGGTGTCAAAGGCGCCGACACGGTAATGTAAGTCATTGACATTTCCAAGAGAACCGCTGGTTTGAGGGGAGAATGTATATGCGTTAAAGCCGGTGTTGTCAAGTGGTTTGTCGCTGACGCTTCTAATTTTTCTGATGACGAGTGTATAGGTCTTTCCGGGATCCCATGTTCCATTGAATGGAAAAATAACAAGATTTTTTCCGCTTTTCTGCCAAATCTGTTTGGTGAGTATACGTGTGCCGGGATTCATCATGATGTAAATGCTGTCAGCGCTCAGCAGGTCGATATCGACCGTTTCGGAAAACTCGAACTTGAGCGAGTCGTCTCTGGTGAAGGTTTCGAGATTATGGTTGAGAATGATAAAGGTGCCGTCGGTGAATTTCTGGAGAATAATGTTTGCTGCCCTGAGCGAATCACCGGCAGCTGTTCCTGCTACGGTTGTTGCAGCCGCCTGTTTATAGGTGAGAGATTCGTCGGAAAGCGGCAGCACGGTAAGGGTATAGGTGCAGTATTCAGGCAGATTCCTGAACGTGTAGGTTCCGTTTTCCGAAGTGGCGACCACAATCGGATCGAGGAATGTAATCGTGGGGTTGGTCAGGCGGCACTCGATGGTTGCACCGTTCGCCGGGCTGATTTTATTCTCATTTTCAAAATAAAGGTTTCCTTTGACGGCAACGCCGCTTTTTGCCATAAAAAGCAAGTCGGTGGATTGACTGACAACAGGAACAGTGTTGCTGTTTGAGTCGATTGAGAGACTAACCTGATCGGTAATGCCGGCAAAACCTTTTTTCGTGCAGGTGATTAAGTAGGCGCCTGTTTTTACCGAGTCGAAGGTGACGGTTCCCGCGGAGTCGGTTTTGGCGGAATCGAGTCCGAGAATTTTGACCATTGCACCTGAAAGCGGGGCGGATGAATGGTAATCCAGTACTTTAAGGACGACACGCGCGACCGTATTTCCTTGAAGGTAATCGATCTTTTTGCCCGAATCAACGGGGAGATAGGTGCTTTCACATTGGAGATAGAAGAAAACACCGATGCCAAAAAATAGAGCGTACATGTATAACCGGTACTTCCGCATGAATCCTCCTCTGGAAGAAATTAACATATGTATAACGATGCTGCCGTCAGTAAGACTGTCCTGTCGTGAATTTTTTATGCTCATTCTCAAACATGTTTTAAACCGGAAAACTGTTCAGAGAAAGAGTGTTTTCATATGCACTAAATTTAATATATATTACACTCTGTTGATAAAAATATAATTTTTTCCCCAGCTCAACGCTCATTACGGAAGGGATGCACCATGCAAATCGTGAGAAACAGCATCTTCTGTTGTGTACTGTTATCAGTTGTATCGGTTGTTTATGCTCAGTCTGACGCTTCCGACCTCCGGTCAACGGACGTTACTCAGCAAACTGAAGAATCCGTGGTGTCCCCTTCTGAAAGTGAAGACGCGATGAGAATGTCAACCGATACCGGCGCAGAGGTCGTTACTCCTGATACTACCTCATTTCCGGCTGCATCCTCCGGGCAACAGGCGGAAACATTAGAACAACAGCCCGCGTCTTCCGGACAGACACAGGATCAGCAGTCAACAGAAGACGAGTTCGTTAAAAAAGGTATCGGAGTGCAGTGTGGAATCAGGTTTCATAATCCGAAAAGTTTCAATAACTTTGTAACTGAATACTGGCGATCGTTTTTGGCGGGATACGTGTATGGTGGTGTTGATAAAAAGAAAATCGGTCCGGGTCTGTTTTTCATGGTTAACGGTACTATTGACATCGGCACATGCTTTCACGTAACACCTTATGTCGGGGGAATGTGGGCGGGAAAACAGTTCTCGTTCCACGGGGACCTTGTTAATGATCTTCATGTGAATACCCTTTCCACGCTGGGGGGGCTTGATCTGTGGGTACGTATTGTTAACGGATCGAGAGTGACATTACGTCTGGGTGCGGGGGGGTTCGGCGCCTATACTAATCTCTATTTCTCGGATGATAATGACGAGTTTAAACTTTCCGGAAGCGGCTATGGTTTTAGGGGGCTTGTGGGGACTGAGGTGCGGGTGACTGATCGGGTGGTTGTGACGCTTGATTGTCGTGTGCCGTACGGTTTGTCAAACCTCTACGATAAAGGTCAGAAAGATAATGTGACGCCGCCGGTGGATTATCCAACTAAATTCGAACATGTCGGCTTTGAACTGTCTCCGGGAGTCATGTTCTACTTTTAAACCAAACGTCTGTCGTACCCTGGTGATATTTGGCAGAAGAACGCTGACTCCGAATCGCTGAAAAGTATTCTGGAGGTTGTACAGGAAAATGGTCTGACGAACGGTACGTTTTGTTGAGGTGGTGCTGTACCGGTGGGTGGAAGACGTGGGAGACAGTATCGTGTGATGTAACCGGGACGACTGGTAAACATGACCGGTATCTCAAATTTTTCGGCGGCAACAGAATGCTGTTTCATTTTAACTGGTGGAAGAATATTTCAGCGGTGGGGACGATACATACGGCGGCGAAGCTGTTCGAAGGTACCCTTATGGAAATCCTTTGTGCAAACGTCGCTTGAGGAATTCAGCTGGTCAAAATAGCATCAGGAGGACGGTTGT
This sequence comes from Chitinispirillaceae bacterium, assembly GCA_016930275.1. GTDB lineage: Bacteria > Fibrobacterota > Chitinivibrionia > Chitinivibrionales > Chitinispirillaceae > JAFGNB01. Next base: position 3,706 of record JAFGHA010000011.1, on the reverse strand, counting down.
TTTCGAATGCCACACGGATGGTGTCGGTGCGGCAGTTACCCCCCCCTTGACCTCTCCCTCGTTTACGGTGGAGGGGAACTGTTATTATTTACTCAAAATGGTTTAAAGAACGGTATCGTTATCCCAGCGCAGGCCGGGATTCAATCAAGAACTATCTATCGTTCGTATTCTGGACCCCGGTTTTCGCCGTGGTGACGTGGCTATAGCACCTGGCATCCGGAATTTTGTAGCGGGGAATCCACTTGAAAACTCCACTTGCTTAATTGTAATCAATAAACGGTGATCCGTTTCGGGAAACATAGAGGTTTTATTATTTATCGGGTGACACGGTTTTACCGCGAAATTCCAACGGACTCGTCTGAGTCAGGTTTTTAAACACGCGATTGAAATGTGAAATGCTGTTGAACCCCACTTCAAGAGCGATGTCGAATACCAGTCGATCGGTCTCCTGCAGCAGTCGTTTCGCTTCATGAATCCGGATGGAAGTAAGATACTGCTTGAAACTCATGGTGAATTCCTCGTTCATCACCCGCGCGATTTTTTTCTGCGACAAACCCAGCGATTTTCCCGCAGTAAGGATGGTGAGTGCTGCATCCGAGTAATGCTCAGCCACATATTCAGCTATCCGTTTCGCGTCCATGTCCCGGTAATTACGGAGTTCTTTTTTGTCGTAGGTAATCACGATGGATGCCTGTTTTTTCCGGGGAGGAAGCAGCCGGAGCAGCATAAGAACTGCAACTGCTGCCAGAATGGACGCAAGTATCAGTAGTTCAGCAGTGTTCGGTCGCTTCGCACAATAGATCCCGGAAACTGTTATGGTGTCGACAACACCTGTTGTAGCGGTGGCCCCGCTTTCGAATTGCAGTGCCGTTACCTGCGAGTAGTCCACTGATGCCGCTTCGCTGCGGGTGATATTGTTTTTCTGAAACCACCAGTCAGGCGTAGAGAGCTTCCTGAAAGGAACCGTCACTTCCTGCGGAATCGCCCCGAGTTTTACCTCTCCGAAAAGGTACCGTTCGCTGAGCGGCTCATTCTTCCGGGAAATGTTTCGGTCAAAAACCCTCAGATATAACTTGCAGTCTGAATGTCGTGATGAACTGATCCGGAATTTCAGGAAATCAAACGAAGAGCAATCGAGAAAATTTCCGGCACTGTCTCCGAATGGAATGGTTACTCCGGCGTAAGGGTAAGGAAAGCCTATACGTAGAATGTAGCTGAACTGCAGCATCGATGAATCCCGGGTGATTGAGAGAATTTCGGAGCTCCCCGGTGTTTCGCTCTCGGTACGGTCATCGTATGCGGTAACCGTACGTCCCCCGGTATTGATTTTTTTCAGGGTTAAAGAAGGGAACACCGTCACCCCGATCAGCAACACTATTGTCAAAATGGCTGCTGTCAGTTGCATTTTCAGCGATCGTATCGGGTTGGTCTTTTGCATAACTGGTCAAATAGCTTATCAAAAAAGGATTTCGTCCATTTTCGCAAACAGTACGGAACTGTCCTGCAAATATGGTGGGTCACTATCCGGGTTATATTGCAAATACATTTCAGGAATCTAATACCATAAAATACCATATAAATATGCGCAAAGGAGGTTCAATGAACAAGTTTTTTACTCTCATGGCAGGAGCGGTTCTGGTTTCAGTAATTTCGTTATCCGCCAAAGACTACAACGGTGCGGAAATGTTCTCGAACGAAACGTTAAAATACGGGCGGTTCGACATGCGGCTGCGATCCATTCACGGCAGCGGTGTGGTGTCGGCATTTTTCACCTATTACAACGAATCATATCTGGGAAATCCGGAACCCTGGGAGGAGATCGACATCGAAATCCTCGGAAAAAGAACTGATGAATTTCAGTCGAATATCATTACCGGTTCCGCCACAAGTAAAAGAACATCCGAAATACTGCACCATTTCAGCGATCTGTCGGCGGCGTATCATACCTATTCGGTCGAGTGGACGCCTGATTATATCGCCTGGTTCTTTGACGGCGAAGAGGTTCGTCGCTCTACCGGTGCGCAGGTGACCGACTGTCAGGTCAAGGAGATGTCGTACCGGTTCAATGCTTGGGTTTCAGACGTGTCGTCGTGGGCGGGGGCTTTCGATCCGTCAATCCTTCCGGTGTACATGTATATCAACTGGATCAGCTACTCCAGTTACACACCCGGAGCGGGTGAGGGTGGATCGGACTTCACCCCGGCATGGAAAGATGATTTCGACTCGTTCAATACATCCAGATGGTCCAAGGGCGACTGGACGTTCGACGGAAATCTTGTCGATTTTTCTCCGAATAATATCATTGTGAAAGACGGGTATTGTATAATCGGGATCACCCGGGCGGGACAGACCGGATTTACCGGAACGGTTCCTAAAGATGTCAGTACGTCTGTGGCCGGTAGCGCGAAGGGGATGCGACTGACGGTTGCTCCGGTGGTGAAAAACGATCCCCGGAATTCACTTTTTATCTCCCTGAACGGGAGGTCGCTTCCCGGTACAGTGCAGCAGAATGCTTCAGGGAAGGTTAGTACTGGTATTTGGGTAAAAGAGAGTAAGGCTGGAGGCGCTGTAACGTCCTTTTCCTTGAGATAATCTTGTCCTTGAATATCGTAGTCGTATCCGTTAAAAGCTCAACCTGACACCAGAGAAGGGGTCATGTTGAGCTTTTGAATATTATTTCGCGGGTATGCTGTTGACTCCAGCATCCGTACTATCTTGTAAGTATTGTCATTCCCGTTTATAAGCGGCGGGAAGACGGAGCGGAGCGTAGTACCCTGTAATCCAGTTATATTTTAATCGTAGTATAAAATTCAGCGTTATATTCAGGCTATCGTCATGCCGAAGTTATTTAATCCTGCATCCATCTTCACCCAATGCAGGAAAGACCGGATTCCGGGTTGGCTTGCGCCGCAGCTTCGCGGTTGCCGGAATGACTCACAATATAGGGCAGTACCTGGAGTGAACCGGATAGCCTGATTTTATTTTTCAGATGAATGTTTCTTTCAATTATTAGTACACGTATAGTCATCCCCGCTCCCGCACAACGGGAGACGATCCAGTGAAGATGGGATATGTTTTACAGAACTCCGATAGTTGTTCGTTCCATCGGGTGGTAGTATCACCTGTCACCGGAATCGTATTTCCGATAATCAGTTAACGGTAAATTTGCGGGAGAGTTCCCCGAAAGCCGTGCGCAGCGTAACGAGATACATTCCGTTGCGGAGCGACGTGGGCAGGATGGCGGTGTGAATGCCGGTGTGAACAGATCCCTCTAAAAGTCGGGCGATCAGTTTTCCCTGCAGTGAATGAATTTCGAGAGTGACCATCCCGGCGCGGGGAACCGTATACCGGACTTTGCCGTCATTCATCGGTAACAGCTCCAATACACCTTGAGGCGGTCCGTTCGTCAGCGCGGCTTCGTTAGGGGTGGTATGAGCCGGAGGGTTCCACAGATCCGGCATGTTTCCCGACAGCAGCAGCAGGTAGATCATCTTGAGCGAGCTGCCGAAGTACTTTTCCTCCACGTCGATGAGCGAGTCCTGCACCCGATAGGCCTTGTCAAGCCAGTCCAGATGTTTCCGGTCGACCGTTGCTGCCAAGGCGAATCCCCCGAGAAACGTGGACGTAAGCTCCGAGGAGGTTTTATTTCCGTCAAGTGTGTACCGGTCGCCGACCGTGGCCGGGTTGCCGCCACTCGACGAAGTTA
>JAFGHA010000090.1 GCA_016930275.1 Chitinispirillaceae bacterium | reverse complement strand
TCTGTTGCAATAAACTCACTTTTACCGTAGAGTACAAAATCCACTTCGGTTCCACATCGGGAAAGGTTTTTTTCAGCCAGGTTGATTTACCGGTTCCCTGGGGCCCGAAAATGAAATAGTTTTGACCAATATCCTGAAAAAAACGAACTTCTGTTTCCAAATATCCTCCATTTTAAGAAACTTATATTCGTAATATCCGATTTTAGTACTAATTGATCAATGATTTTTCTTCTGTCTTTGTTACTATTTCATGATTACCCACCCGCTTTAAATTGGCTCCTCTCGATACATTCCCGCTGCGCGGGAATGTATCGAGAGGAGCATCATTTAAAGTTTTTCTTCGCACTCCGTTTCAGGGTACCGCCGTCACCTTCCACCAAAGCCTTCTTCTTGGTGTGACTCCAGTTCTGGATCTGCTTTTCCCGGTAAAACGCCTTGTCGATTCCGCATAATTCTTCCGAAGACCAGCTGATAACATATGGCGCTAATAACGCTTGGCGTTAATAACCGATTTTGTTATATTTACTATATGATCGTCTCATTTCGCTGCAAGGAAACGGAGAAAATATTCAATCGTCAGTATTCCCGGAAAATACCGATATCCATTCAGAAGACAGCGGTCCGAAAGTTGTGGCAGATTGATGCCGCTGCGGGAATAAACGATCTGAAAATTCCTCCGAATAATCAGTTGGAGTTACTTAAAGGAGATCGAAAGGGACAACATTCCATCAGAATCAATCGGCAATAACGCATCTGTTTCAGGTGGGAAAACAATCAGGCACACGACGTTGAAATCGTTGATTATCATTAGGAGTAAATAATGAAAAAGAAACTGCCGAACATTCATCCGGGAGAAATCCTCACCGAAGATTTCATGAAACCTCTGGAACTGAGTCAGTACAGAGTGGCAAAAGATATTAAGGTGCCTCCCAGAAGGATAAATGAAATAGTTCATGGTAAAAGGGCCATTACCGCAGATACAGCACTGAGATTATCAAAATATTTCGGCACCAGTGCTCTATTCTGGCTCAATCTCCAGACGCACTTTGATCTGGAAAACGAGAAGGAAAAATCTGAAAGTAAAATAGAAAAGGAAGTTCATCCGCTCGTGGCTAATCGAAAAGCCGCCTGATCACGCTACTTAGAAAATTTTACTGCTTAAATCCGCACGGCGAACATAATCGTAAACGACCCTTAAGTCACTATCGTAACAGTGCGGGGAGTCTTTTCAGTAAAGCCGGGGCGATGGCGCGAATTGCCGGAGGGGGCCAACTTGGCGGCGAAAGTTTTTTTCTGCCGGAATACCGGTACCCGGCCTTTTGTTTGAAGAAGTGTTTCGGGTGTACACGGGAGTGTATCATGTTATGGAGCAACTGGTACAGGATGCCCGACGCAGAGCCGTTTTTGAAGCACGGGGATTGAAAGAACTGCGATTCAGGAATAACGACGTGCTTTACAATACAACGAACTGTATCAATACAATCAGAGCAATCGTTGAACAACGTATTGCTACCATATAAAATTTACATTCCCCTCCCTGATAGGGGAGGGGCAAGGGGAGAGGTCAGTAGCTCTAAAGTGAAGATGTTCTCACTTCATCTTTCCCAAAGAAATATTCAGTAATCATAAATGCTCAGGGCTACTCCTATGTCGTACTGGTGCTCATTCAATCTTTTTTCGAGATTCCAGGTGCTGCCGGTATAGTAGGTACCATCGCAGCATTCGAGGATGTACATCCAAGGCATTTGGGGTTTCCTTTGAAAATGGCGGGGCCTCGATACAACCTTCGGCCACACTTCGACGTTGCTTGGTGCACCGCTCGACCAGCGGAGTGCGTTCCTCCCTTACCGTTCATCGAGTTGCTGGCAGTGAGAAGGTAAAATGTAGAAAACGGCAGTATCGAGATGAGTATCAATTTGGCTGATCTCAATACAGTCTTTGGTTAATCGAATAGCGAAACGGTTCCCACCTACCGCACCTCGAGTAGATTAAAAAGGAATATGGTGAAATAGTAAACAAATAGTGTCGAGTATAAGTTCTACTGAAATATCAATCCTTTACACAACGAATACTAAACCCACTTATTTTTGCGCTCTGGCTGAAGCTGAAATCCGCATTAGAACTCCACAGATAGCAATACTGTATTTTGCCTTGTTCGTACGGCGAAGAACCATCATATTCCGAAGTTGACCACCATCTACCGTAATTGCCGATGCTAACAAATGAAGCATCGGTTTCTCGGTCACCGGCTCCAAGTGCCGAAAAGCCGCTTTCATTAGTCGCTCCGGCATTTGGAGAATCCCAGTATGTTGTACCTGTTTCCTTAAGTTTTCCCCCGGCTACATCCCATCCGCCTAAATGTTCTCTAAGTGTAGTCCACTCTGCGATTGACGGCACATGCCAACCTGCTGGAGCAATGTTACTATTTAAAGCTGCATAAGAATTATATAGTGCGCCATATGGTTCTTTGTACGAAGAATTATTATCATACCAGCAATAACCTGCTGAAGTTAATTGATACCAGTTAGTATTAAAAGTGACATTTGGAATAGAGGTGCCATTCCTAAAACGAACTACTTTCAGGTTCTCCATCATCCAGATCTGAGTCCCGATTTTCACCTCATGGTATACATTGTTATCAATATCACTTACAGTACTCACCGAAAGCGTCGCAGAGCAATCATCGCTTCCTGCGGTATTCGATACAATACACGTATATGTCCTTGAAGTCGAGGCATCACTTTTTGTCAGTTTTGATGTTGTGTAACTTGTTCTGTTGGCACCACCGATTGGGGATCCGTTCAACTGCCATACGTAGCTTAAATTTACTCCGGTGGCACCAACCGTAAAGGTTACCGAATCATTTACGGGACAAGTTTTGTTACTAATAGAAGTAGTGATTGTGGGTGGGTTCATTTCCCACTTTGCGTAAAAATTAATCGCTGCAGAACCCATTTGGATAGTATTCGGATTATTATACACAGTACCTGTTCCTCCCGAATTTATCGTCCACCCCGCGAAATCGAAACCGTCTTTATTCAAATTCCCTGTATTTCCGGCTACAGTTACCTGTTCACCGCTCTCGTATTCCTTTGAATCTGTTGGCACGGTTCCGCCATCAGCCGTGTTGGAGTGATATGTTACAGTATACACAGCCACCCAGTAGGCATGTATCGTCCGGTTGGCGGTGATTGGGGTCGCGAAATCAAATTCGGAGGCAAAGGTGCTCGACGTATACCACCCCTTGAATTTATACCCGGTTCTCTGTGGTGTGGGCGGTTCCTGTGCATTCCCGTCACGTAACACGGTCTGGCTATCTATTGCATCCCCGCCATGCATATCAAACTTCACCGTAAAGCTCGGAATCGCCGTCACCGTCAAGGTCGCCGGATTACTCGTCGTACTCCCCACATCATTCGTCACCACACAATCATACGTATCTCCGCTCATCGCGGTTGTCACGGATGTAATTGTGTATGACGTGCTGTCCGTACCGACATTTGTTGTTCCGTTTTTCCGCCATTGATAGGGAAGTGTCCCGAACCCGTTTGCGGAAGCGGTAACACTGAAGGTCACACTCTGCCCCTCTTCTCTCGACTGCGACTGCGGGTGAGCGGAGATTGACGGGAAGCTTCCTTCCGTTGTAAACGAACCTACCGAAGACTCCACCTCATCGGGATAGTCAGCCGAAGCACTGGTTCCCGTCACCTGCCAGTAGTAGGTTTGATTGTAGGCAAGCGGACTGCCGACCGTCGCCGTCTTTCCGCTGACGATTGCCGTACTGCCCAGGTTTGTTTGTGATGTTCCGTAGTGCACCGTAAAAGTGACACCGTCTTCATCCAAGTCATCGCCCCCAGTCCATTTGAATGTTGGCGAGACGGAAACATCACTTGCATCCGCTGCCGGTTCCGTCAGAGTAATTGCCGACGGCTTTGTGTTGTAGTTGAACGTAACCGGTTCTTCACTTCTGTTGCTGTTTACCGAACCGTCTACCGCGGTAAAGGTAACCGTGTTTTCTCCGTAGGAACTCAAGGTATACTCATATGAGTACGTATTGTTCGTGCCGGCGGTGAGAGTCTGTGCCGTTCCACTATTGAGTTTCGCCGTAACGGATGCGATTCCGCTCGGATCATTACCTATGGTTACCGTGATCGATCCGGTCGGGGATGTTACTCTGTCACCATCCGACGTACCGCCCGTTTGCGTTATAGGTGGGCCAGTAACGTCTTCGGCAGTCGGATCGAGGGTGGTGAACGAGACGGTATCGGATCGCACTGTATCCGGAAACTCCTTCGACCAGGCAACCACCTGCCAATGGTAAACCGTTGTCGGTGAGAGCTGTTCTTCCGAGGTAAGGGTTATGTTGGTACTGGTAAGTACCGGCGTCGCCTGTGAGAGATCGGTAGCGGATGTCCCATAGAGCACCCTGTAGAACACCGAATCCCCGTCTGCATCGGTGCCGCCTGTCCAGGAGAACGACGGCGTCAGGAGTACATTCGTTGCTTCATCCTTCGGTGCGGCAGGTGTTACTGCCGTTACTGGTGTATTGTAATTGAGGGTAATGGTCCGTGAGCCCTCGTTACCGCCGGTTGCCCCATCCTTTGCAAAAAGTTTAATGGTGTTTGCTCCGAAATCGGGGAGGTCATAGCTGATCGAGTAACTGCTGTCCGAAGAGGTAACCGCAGCCACAAACAGATCGTTTAACGTCCACCAGACCGAATCCACGCCACTGTCATCTGTAATGGTATAGGTAATTGATCCGGTCGCACCGGTAACCCGATCACCACTCTCCGGGCCTGCAACCTGCGTGAATACCGGAGCGTCCCCGTCTTCCATGGTAGGATCCCAGGTAAGCGTAATTGTTTTTGAATCACTGTTCTTCTTCATTGATTTATCGATCGCGGTGATGGTCACTTCGGTAGCGGTATCCTGAGCGAGTCCGGTGATCGTCGCCGTCCATGTGCTGTCATTTTCCGCACTGCCGTCAACCGTTCCTGATCCGGTCGTAAATGTTACCTTGTCTACTCCTGCCTCGGCATCTTTGACAATGACCGATACGGAAACCTCCGAAGAACTGACGGTTTTATTTTCGGCAGCCGGTGAAAGCAGGGTTATCTCCGGAGCTGCGATATCACCGGGAGCGACGCTCAACTTAAGGGAAAGATCCTGTGAAGTCTCACCGCGTTTTCCGGTAATCGTGACCGGCACACTTGCTTCGCTTCCCCATGGCGGTGTGTACTGCCATGTACCGCTGCTGGTGATACTGCCGACAGATGCGGTCGGAGCGATTGTCTCGATAAGAACACCTTCGAACAGCCAGGACGTCAGGTCAACGGAACACTGCTGCCCCTCCAGTGCATCAATGGTGGCTGATGTTGTTACCCACACGGCATTGCTCCGATCAACAAAGGTAAACGTATACTCGGTGGTATCGGTGAATACACCGTTGGTGGTGACAATGGAAAAAGAGAGTGTCCCTTCGGCAGCAGAGTTGACTGCGATGAGTATTGAATCTGAACCACTCGGGATTATCGTGGCAATCTCGGCCGGAAGATCAAGTGCATCGAGCAGTTGCATCACAACACCGCCTGCGACCTGTTCCGGTGTAAGAGTGAAGATGAGGGTGTCCGGTGTTCCGGTAATCAGTGTCGACGGGTTTTCCGAGGAATTCGGGGCAAGGGATTCAAGAACGGTAACGGTAACCGATGCACTCGTGCTGAGATCACCGGCGGTTGCATTGAGTGTAACAGTATAAATTTCAGCATTTTCCGGATCAAAGAGGATTAAAACAGTATCATCATCAATCGGTAGTATTTGGTGTACTTCGGTGGAATCGGCTTCGGGATTACACGTTACCATATAGATGATATTGTTCACTTGTGATGCATTGATAACGAAACGTAATGTGTCGGTCGCTCCGGTATGCGTGGTGAATGCGACCGGGGTATCACTGAATTCGAGCGTCGGTTCGCCGGGAAGCACTACTATAATAATGGAATCGGTTTTACTTTTATAGGTGTTGTCGATATATTCAGCGGTTACCTGAAAGGTACAGGAACCTTCATTTTTAAATCGCGGGTTAAAGTAGACGGTATCTTCTATTCCTAATGACGCCGCCTGTATGGTGGTGTCGAAGTTGCCGCAAGTGGAGACCAGATGATAAAAATTGATATGTTGCGGATACTTGATCTGCATCCCGATCTGTTTATAACTTCCCTGTTGAACGGTGTTGTTGTTGTCCGGAAGAAACAGGGAAACAGTGGAATTTTTCGGATTGTCTGCCATATTGGATGGTAAGGCACAGAAAAGCCACAGTAGAGTAACGGCCAAGATACAAAATAGTACCGTTTGAATAAATCGGGGGTTCATGTAAGTCCTCCATTTCCCGTATATATGGGGAATATCAGATGAAGTCGGTAATTTTTATTTCCGGGGTGATGATTTTTGTTCATCTGCCGGTTTGTCATGTTTGAATCGTCGAGTATATAGGTGAAATCTCAGGATTTTCAAACCCTGATACTGGTTTCCCCAAAAAAACCAGTAGTAAAAATACTTTTTTTATGTGGTGAAAGATGTGATGAATCTCACATTTCATGTTTTTTCCGGGCTGGGCCTCGGTACAGATTTCAGCCACATCTCGACGTTGCTCGGTGCGGAGAGCGTTTCTCCCTTACCGCTCAGCCAGCGGACCCCTATCGATCAACAGCGGATGCGAGCTGTTCTCTAACGCGTCGTTTTCACCAGGCATGTTCCGGTACCGAACCGTTTCCGCATCGTCGCTCCGTCAATGAATCCGTTGCGGTCGGGATGCATATCACCGAGACGCTTACCGCTGACGGTATAGAATGTGACCGCGCCGACCGATCCGTTCCGTGTGAACGGAAGGCGGAATGAGGAAAGGGTGGAAACAGTGAAAAGGTCGTTCCTGCTGATTGATACATGAACGCCCGGAACCGACTCGCGGGGGATTCCTGTCGTGGCGAAATTCGCCGTATGAAAGATGAGGTTCTCCTTGATGGTGGTTGCGTTCATCCCCTGACCGTGCGTTCCGCCGGGGATGATTTTGAATTCCAGATCGATACCGAGAGCATTGAGGGTATCGCGCATCGCCAGGTTGTAATTATGGAGCGGACCCATCTGGAAATCATTGTCGCCGGTGATCATCCTCACCTTGATCCCGAGGGATTTGATGGTTTCCTCATTCTGCCGCGCAAAGGTGAACGGGTAGCTGTTTTCGTTGAAATACTGTTCATCGCTGCCGAATATCTGCGTGGGAATGCTCTGGTCGAACTGTTGCTCGCTGAGCGTATCCCAGTTGACCAGCGCGGCATCGTAGGAACCGATGCTCGCGAATACGTCGGGATGCTTGAAGCCGAGCATGAGTGCGCCGAAACCTCCCATGGAACTACCCTCGACCGCACGTTGCGTGCAGTCGTCTCTGGTGCGGTAGGTTACGTCGATATGGGGAATCAGTTCTTCGATTATCGACGATTCGCACTTGACGCTTCCGTCTTTCGCGTCACTGTAGAAGGTGTTCCCTCTTCCATTGACAAAAACAACGATGACCGGTGGAAAATCATCCGCCCCGATACCGTTCTGGAGAACACCGGAATAGGCCTGGCAATTCGAGTTTTCGTTTCCACCCATACCGTGCAGCGAATACACCACGGGGTACTGGTCGTTTCCGTTGTTGTAATCCGGCGGAAGGTAGATGCTGTACCCTACATCGGTATTCATCAGATCACTGTGATAGGTGTGGTGCGAGCAGCCGTCGGGAAGATTTGAGGCCGGATTATTCCAGAAGTACTGCATTTGCGCATAAGCGGTCGATAGGGAACACAAGACGGTAATAACGGTATATACACTGGCTCGTATTTTCATGGTTTCTCCCCCCCTTATATACCTTGTTCTTATGTATACCATTAAAAATACCATTCATCCGTCTCGGATTCTTCAATGCAGATATTCTCAAACAAAATAGAATAGCGTTGCCCGATTGAAGATTATGGACGGATACGCAGAATGATTCGCCGTTCCGAAGAGGTGATCACGGGGAGAACCGGGTCTTGTCCTTTCCGGATCGATGGCAGTTTCCGGCCCAGAAAGTCGTATCGTGAGGCGGCATGCGCGGTGTGGTGAATACGGGGAGCTGCGGCTCTTACGCGGGTTACCGGAGTCTGCAGGGAGTTGAGTTGACTGTAGATTTCGGTCAGGTCAATGGTTGAGTCACAGTACGACAGAATACTGCAGGTCGATCCTCCACCTGCGGTGAAGAAATACTGCGAAGAATAGATAAGGCCGACCATGCGTTGATAAATGGCAGAACCGGGAATCTTTGTAAAACTGTAGGCGACATCATCGAGAAGCAGCGGGAACTGGGTACTGTCACCATAGTACGTGCCGGGAAATATGACCGGCAGAAAACCGTTGTAGATCCTCCTGCCTTCGGGGGTAACCAGGTAATTGCTATCCAGTTGCAGCAGGGTAGTGCCGGTACCGCGATCGCTGATTCTGGTTACGATCGCGTAGGTATAATGCCAGCTCGTATCCGAAGTACTCAGAATTGAATCGTATGCCTGTACTGATGAATCGGTAAACGGGTCGGAAGTGGTTACCAGAAGGGACTCCGCCGTTGTTATGAAAACAGTGTCATCCCTTTCCGTACGGCTGTCCACCCGTACCCGGTGATAGCTGTTCGTCTTATAAGTTACTCCACCGCCATAGGTCTGCTGACGTGCATACTCCCAGGTCGTTCCCGGTGCAAGCAAGTCCGGTAGTCCGGCGGCAGTGGTTGCAATGGTACACCACCAGAGAGCTGCGGCGATTTTGACGAATGCTACTTTGAAAACAGTCTTGTCCATAGGGTACCCCTTTAATGTCGTCGGAACAATCAGCTTCAGTTGCGAAAGCGGTCCGTATATCAATTATACTACAATCCCCGTAACTGGTAGACGCCGGATTGAAATATCCGTTTTCTCCGGGAAAACACCGGTATCCGGAATCCTATCACGTTAAAGAAGTATTTTGTCTCTTTCAAAGCATCATGGTAAAATGACAGCAACCTGTCCTTACCAATCATGAAACGGATGAATGCACGGATGAATGCAATGAATCCAGAAAAGCTCGGCAGATTCCTGATCGTTTCCATCGTACTACTGCTCTTCTCGTGCGTTTCGACAATGCGGGTCACCATGAATACCTTTCGTCCCGCGGACATCATGTTGCCGAAGGATATCCGGACAATTGTACTGGTTGATCGTACCGATTTCAAAAATCAGGCGGTCAATATAATCGAAGGCGTGCTGACCGGAGAGTTGCCGATGGAAGATCGTGCCGCGGTGCAGGAGGGGCTTGCCGGCATGCGTAACCTGCTGCAGACCAACGACCGTTTTCACGTGATTGTCGATCCGAACCGTTACAAAGGTAACAGCCTGACGTCGGTATTTCCCGCTCCCCTGAGCTGGAGTACCATCGGTTCGATCTGCGGCGCGCACGATGCGCAGGCGGTGGTGGCGATTGAACTGTTCGATTCGGACTTCATTGTTACCGATGAGAAGAAACGGGTGAAGAAAAAAATCAGGAAGGGCGAAGCCACTGTTGAACGGGAGGTGGATGAATACTTCGCCCGGGGGGTAATGAACATGAAGCTGGGTATCCGCCTTTACGATAACATCCGCCGCGAAGTGGTTGATGATGAACTGTTCAGCAGAACGCAAACGTGGAAATCGAGAGCCGATTCCAGAGACGATGCCATCGAAAAACTGATCCGGAAAGGTGATGCGACCCGTGTTCTCTGTGGCAGAATCTGCGAAAATTACATCCGGAAAATCGCTCCCCTTCCGATACGTATCACCCGGAAGTTCTACCGTAAAAGTAAAAAAGCTCCTGCTATCGAGCAGGGAACCCGGTACGCCGATGTCAATAAATGGGATGAGGCGATCGCCACCTGGAAAAAAGGACTTGACGGCACTCCGGAAAAAGAGGCCGGGTACCTCGCTTACAATATCGCTATCGGCTACGAAGTAACGGGTGATTATGACCGGGCACTCAAATGGGCACAGGATGCCTATACGGAATACGGCAACAATCTGGCACAATCATATGTCTCTATGCTCCGTTCACGGAAGGAATCGGAACGGCGGCTCGATGAGCAGATGGACGGTGGGGAGTAGCCGTGCTGCGCTTGCCGTTGTGTGATGCGCGAGTGCCCGGGATGAAATGATAAAAAAGGTTATTCTGTACGCAGTTCCGAAGGATTCTGCACCGGGTGTGCCATACGTTTGAAGTGTCCGAAAATAATAGAAACCGGTCGGGGAATAGTATATATTCAATCTTGCGAAAAAGGTGATTGTCTCTGTAAAGAATGTCGGTGCAGGTACGGTTGTGGGACTCCTGCGGAACGGGAATGACACGGTGAGCATTCGGGGGTACGATGCATGGAAAACGGAAATAGAAATCATTTTAATCGAGAAAACCTCACGGAAGACCTTTTAAAGGAATGGCAGAATCTGCTCAATGAGACTGCCGAGATCCTTGAGGTTCCCGCAGGATTGATCACCCGCCTTGACGGGAAGGAGATCGAGATCCTCCTTTCGAGTGAAACCGAGGGGAATCCTTATCCTGCGGCCTGTAAAGCACAGTATCCCGACTCCGGCTGGTACTGTGAGCATACCCTCAAAAGCAGGGGGCTCAACCTTATTCCCGATGCGCTCGAAGACCCGCGGTGGAAAAACAATGCGGCTGCGGTTGATCTGCATATCATTTCGTATGTCGGCATGCCCATTGTGCGTCCCGACGGAGGACAATTCGGAACCGTCTGTTTTCTGGATAATAAACGGAACACTCATAACAATCTGCACATCAGGCTGGTCGGGCAGATCAGGAGAATGATCGAGCTTTCACTCCGTATCGTTATCGCTACCGAGGAGATTAAAAAGCGGGACCGGTTGCTTGTTGACCTGAGTAAGATTTATCCGATCTGCAGCTACTGCAAAAAAGTTCGGGAATCATCAGGAAAATGGGTTTCTGTGGAAAAGTACGTCAGAGATATTTCCGGTGCCTCGCCTACGCACGGGATTTGTCCGCAGTGCTATGAGAAGGAAATCAACAACATACTCTCTTCAGCCGCCTCACCTGCTGATTAAACGTTATTTCTGATATACTCTCTCAAGTACGTTACCGTAACCATCAAAGCCGAACCGTATTCCAAACAGAATATTGAGCGTTGCGGTGATCACCGAAGACGTTAGAATACACACCATGATGGCAACCTGATATTTGATGGCGATCAGCGGTACTGCTCCGCCGAGCAGTTGACCGGTCATCATGCCGGGAAGGGAAACGATACCCATGGTTGCCATGGTGGAAAGTGTCGGCGTGACGGCGGCACTGAGTGCGCTGCGTGCAAAGGGAAGTGCCGCTTCGAAGGTGGTCGCTCCGAGCGATAGGTAGGTCTGATACTCTTTTCTGTTTTTCCGCAGGGCCGAGAAGAACCGTTCCAGCGTAAGGATATTCGATCTGAGGCAGTTGCCGAGGATCATCCCGCCAACGGGGATCAGATAGCGTGCATCGTAGAGCGGTTCCGGCCGGATGACGGTAACGACGAATATGAACAGAATAACCGTGGTGCCGGTAAGTATGGCCAGAAATGAACCGGCAAAAAAATGACGGACATTGAGATGTGCCGACCTGATGGTATGGGTATTGGCCACCGCCATCATTACCAGAAGCCACGCGAAATTGACAAATATATTATTCAAATCGAAGATATATCCGAGATAGAGTCCCACCAGTGTGAGCTGAACGATCATGCGCAGCGCACCGGTAAATAAAGCCCGGTTGAGGGGAAGCCCGAGAAAACTGAACACCAGCGCTGGAATTCCGAGCATACCGATGATAACGGCCATGCCGTAGAGTGGCAGGTCAATGGTTGTCATTGTTGTCCGTTCCCCTGTTCTTTGGAGAATTTCCGATCATCCTGCCATCCTCCAGCCGTATTATACGATCGCATCGGCCGATCCAGACCGGATCATGTGCCACCGAAAGTACGGTGTAATTCCTTTGTGCAAGTACGGTAATAACCTTGGCTCTGGATACCGCATCAAGTGCTGAAGTGATTTCATCGAGCAGGAGCAGATCGCGGTTGAGCAGCAGTCCCCGCGCGAGAGCGACCCGTTGTTTTTCCCCGCCGGAGATATCCGCGACGGGGTGGTCCAGAATTGACGCGGGGAGTCCGAGTGACTCAATCATTGCAGTGATCGTCTGCCGGTCGGGAGTATGATGCCGGTTACTTTTAAATGTGAAGGGAAGCCGCAGAGATTCCAGAACGGTAGCTCCACCCGGGACCGGTTCCTGCAGAACGGTTGCCGCTTCCCGGCGCAGACGATGTACCGATGTTGCTTCATGGGGGCTGCCATGGTAGAAAACGGTGCCGGCGGTCGGGCGAAGAAAACCAAGCAGTACCTGCAGGACCGATGATTTTCCCGAGCCGGACGGACCCGACAGAACGACTCTTTCGCCGGGAGATACGGCAAATGAAAGATCCTGCAGGATCTGTTTGTCACCCTGCCTGACTGAAACCTCATGGAATTGGATAAGCGGTTGTTCTACCATGGTTTCAACTGCCGATAGTAAATCCGTTGATGTTCCTTGAAATATACCTTTTCGGTACTTCATCCAACGACACATTCCGGTGACTACAGGGAATATTGACTGTATCGTATTGATCTGGTCGCTGAAAAAACATCGCATACCGGTCAGGTTGAAAGGAATGAAGGACGTTGCGATACTGCAACATCATTTTGCATGTGTTGCACTAGTGCAAGGTGGTGATACTACGGAACCATGCTTCGTGCTGTTAAATGCCCAAATACCGTACCGTGGACTCAGGCACGGTTATCGCTAAAGCATTCGCAGATGGAAACGATTGCAATTACTGAATGGAACGGAGTGGTTTCACCGCTCTTTGATGCGGCGTGTACCTGGCACTGCGTGCAACCGGACGGCAGCATGGCCGTTTTCAACGTAAAAAACCTGTCTCTTGTCGATAAATCGGAACTTTGTGTCACCGAAGGTATTGAAGTGATGATATGCGGGGCCATTTCGACTCATGCCCGTACATTACTTGAGGAACGGGGGATCAGGGTGTTCCCCTGGGTATGCGGTCCGGTTGCATCGGTTATCGAAACATACAGAAGCGGCGAGGAAATTTCGTTCCGGTTCGCGATGCCCGGATGCAGAGGAACCGGCTGCAAGGGGCGGCGAAGACGGGGAATGCACCACCGGGCGGGTCGGATACAACCCGGAAATACTACGTCAGGAGGAATACTATGAAAATTGCGGTTACCGCAACAGCGGACAGTCCTCAGGCTCGGATGGATCCCCGGTTTGGCAGAGCAAAGTGGTTCATGATGCTCGATACCGACGGTGAAACCTGGGAATCGGTTGACAATGTTCAGAATCTCAATGCGGCACAGGGTGCCGGAATTCAGGCTGCAGCGAAGGTGGTCAACGCGGGAGCGGAGGTGCTCATCAGCGGGCACTGCGGTCCGAAAGCCTTCAAGGCGCTCTCCAGGGCAGGGGTGACCGTTTTCCTTGGAAGCGGTGAAGCCACCGTGGCTGCGACGGTAGAGGCATACCGCAGAAACGAACTTGAGAAACTTGATGATGCCGACGTTGAGGGACACTGGTAGGTCGCAGGACAACCGGTAGTGAAGGACATGAAAATTACATGAGGCAGATGTAATAGTACCTGTTCAGAATAAGGTACTTTCAGGTCTTCGATCAGGATGCCCCCTGCATCCCCCCTTCGGGGGATGCAGGGGGCGTAAATGTCAATTTTGAAAAGAAGCGAAATAACACGCAACAGTACAGTATTGAAAGGATGATCGCATGAAAATCGCTATTCCGACCGCGGCTGACCGGCTGTGTCCGCATTTCGGTCACTGTGAAAAGTTTGTTATCGTTGAAGTAAATGAACATGAACGGAAAATCACCGGTAAAACCGAAGCCGTTCCTCCTCCTCATGAACCCGGTGTCCTGCCCAAGTGGCTCAGTGAACAGAATGTGCAGGTCATCATCGCCGGTGGAATGGGTATGCGGGCGCAGCAGCTCTTCCAGGGGCACGGAATTGAAGTGGTCGTCGGAGCGCCGGCGGATCATCCGCAGACAGTCGTGCTCAACTGGTTGAACGGCACACTGGTTGCCGGGAGCAATATGTGCGATCATTGACGGCGGATTCCCTGCCGGAAGACACCTTTGCCGTTGAAAAGCGTAGTGCGGGACCATCGCGGGACCGTGCGAAGTATGACCGGATGCTTTTACAAATGAAGCGGACGCATCATATCGGCTGTCTGTTCAACCGTTCGACCTCGGTGATTCCGGATATACCGGTACGGTTTGACGATACCGGCACACTTCACAGCGAATTCACCGCTACCGAAGAGCAGCAGGGATACGACGGCAGGATGCATGGTGGTGTCGTAGCGGCGCTTATCGATGCCTCGATGGCACAGTGTCTCATGGGGCATGGTGTCTGCGGCTATACTGTCGACCTGACGGTGAAATATCGACAGCCTGTCATGCTGCATAAACCGACACGTATTGCCGTCAGAATTACCGGCACGGCACTCGGCGATTGTATTTACGAAATGAAATGTGAATTGCATCAGGGACGCGTATTGGTGGCAGGCGCGAACGGCAGGTTTTACCGGAAAAAAAAATCATGAAGATCGCCGTTGCAAGCGGGAAAGGCGGAACCGGTAAAACGACCGTCGCCGCCAATCTTTCCTATTTTCTCGGACAGCGCGGAGTACAGGTCAGCTATTTCGATTGTGATGTGGAGGAACCGAACGGACACCTTTTTCTACAACCGCAATTTTCGAAACATGCATCAGCGGGGATTCCTGTTCCGGTTATTGACGAAGCAAAATGTACCTCCTGTGGTGAATGTGTCCGGTTCTGTGAGTTCAAAGCCCTCGTACGACTGGGGGAAACCGTCATGGTCTTTCCTGAACTCTGTCACGGTTGCGGCGGTTGTATGTTGCTGTGTCCGGAGAAGGCCATTACCGAACAGTTCCGTGAAATCGGAACGGTTGAATCCGGAAGTGCGGGCGCGGTGGGTTTTATTCATGGCAGGCTCAGGGTAGGCGAGGCGATGAGTCCGCCTCTCATACGGGAGGTGCTTAAAACTGCGCTACCGCAGGAAACCGTTGCGGTAATCGATGCTCCCCCGGGGACGACCTGCCCGGTGATCGCCGCAATCAGGAATGCCGATTTCGTACTGCTGGTTACCGAACCGACACCGTTCGGTCTCAATGATCTCGGACTGGCGCTTGACATGGTACGAGAACTCAACCTCCCGCACGGGGTCGTGATCAACCGGGATGACCGGGATACTACGGCTGCCGACCGGTTCTGTACCGATCGGAAGGTTGACCTTATAGGCCGGATCCCCGACGATCGCCGGATCGCCGAATTATATTCACGCGGTGAAATGATCGTAAGCAGCGTTCCGGAGATGGAGAAACTTTTCAGTGAACTGTGGCAGACGCTGCTGAGAAAGATCGTACCATGAAAGAGATCGTGATTATCAGCGGAAAAGGCGGTACCGGAAAAACAAGTATCACGGCATCATTCGCAGCCTTGGCGAAGGGGACGGCGGTGCTTGCCGATTGTGACGTTGACGCGGCGGACCTGCATCTGATTCTCGAACCGCGCATCCACCGGAGTACTCCTTTTATCAGCGGCCATACGGCAGTAGTCAACCGGGAAAAATGTACCGGGTGCGGTACCTGCAACCGGCTCTGCCGGTTCGGGGCACTCGGGCAGGTTGCCGGCAGCGGTACCTGGCGGGTCGATCCGGTCGCCTGCGAAGGGTGCGGCGTGTGTGTCCGGTTCTGTCCGGCCGGAGCAATTGATTTCAGGGAAAATCGCTGTGGTGACTGGTTCGTTTCGGACACGCGGTTCGGAACCATGGTCCATGCGAAACTCGGTATCGCCGCCGAAAATTCCGGTAGATTGGTGACGCTCGTGCGTACCGAGGCACGTCGATTTGCGGAGGAACAGCACGCGGATTATGTGCTTATTGATGGATCTCCGGGTATCGGGTGTCCGGTTATTGCTTCTCTCACCGCGGCGCAGCTGGCGTTTATCGTGATCGAACCGACGGTGTCGGGGTTGCATGATCTCAGGCGTATCGCCGGCCTTACCCGTCAACTCAGGGTGCCGACGATGGTATGTGTCAATAAATGGGATATCAATCCATCGGTAACGGAATCGATACGTGCATTTACGGAAACCGAAGGGATGCAGTTCGCCGGTACCGTCAGATACGACCGGGTGTTCACCGATGCACAGCGGAAGGCGAAAACGGTGGTGGAGTGCAGCCGTGGTCCAGTATCCGAGGATATAATCGCGGTCTGGATGAAGGTTAACCTGTATCTGCAATCGTTTGACGACAGAAGCTGTATTACCCGTTCAGCATAAATGATGCACGTGAAAAACAACGGAAAGTAGTAACGGAACAGAACAAAGAGAGGAGTGTATACTATGGCGAGACAGTTGCCTCGGGAGGTAATCGATGGATGGGCTGAACGGGAGGGGCCGGTGGTGGTGACGACGGTTGATACCGCCGGAATACCGAATTCCATTTATGCATCGATCGTTCATCTGACCGATGACGGAAGAGTCGCGGTCGCGGATAATTACTTTGACAAAACAGCCGCGAATATCAGTTCCGGTACTCCCGCGGTCATACTCTTCATCACCGGTGCAAAAAAAGCCTACCAGATTAAAGGATCCCTCGAATACCACGGCAGTGGGCCGCTTTATGAGGAGATGCTGCTATGGGCCGATCCGAAGCACCCGCGTAAGGGAGTGGCACTCATGAATCCGGATACGGTATATCACGGTAGTGAAAAGTTACTGTAACAGGTTCGCCTGCCGGTAAAGATCGGTATGACAGTGGTTATTCAATGGAATCAGATGAATACGGTTTATTTTCATTAGAAGAAAGGATACAGCTATGCAGCAGTTCGACGTGGTGATTATCGGTGCAAGCGCAGCGGGAGTAACGGCGGCACTGACCGCCCGACGGCATTATCCGGAAAAAAGTATTCTGGTGTTGCGAAAAGAGAAACAGGTACCGATTCCCTGTGGAATACCGTATGCCTTCGGTGTCGTGGGTACTCCCGAAAAGAATCTGATTCCCGCCGACGACCTGCTCACGAAAAATACTATCACGACGAGCATTGGTGAAGTTGTCACCGTCGATCGGATAAAACGTGAAGTGGAGCTGGCGGGCGGTGAACGGTACGGATATCAGCGTCTTGTTATCGCGACCGGTTCGCATCCGGTTGTTCCGCCCATCCCGGGAAATGACAAGAAGAATATTTTCGCGATTCAGAAAGATGTTCCCTATATGCAGAGTATTATCGATGCGCTCCTGGTGGCGAAAAATCTCTGTATCGTCGGGTGCGGATTTATCGGAGTGGAAATCGCCGAAGAGTGCAAACGGCGCCGCCCGGATCTCAATGTGACGATTGTTGAAATGCTGACTCATTGTCTGCAGCTGGTATACGATGAGGATTTCTGCACACAGGCGGAAGCGTCACTCAAGGAACAGGGTATTTCACTGCTGCTCGATAAGAAAGTCCGTTCCTTTGAAGGGAATGGTCAGGTAGAAAAAGTGTCTCTTGCTGATGGCGATGTTATCGATGCCGATATGGTGATTCTCGGTATCGGAGCACGTCCGAACAACGAACTCGCGGTCAAGGCGGGGCTCGAGAGCGGACCGACCAACGGAATTCAGGTGAACCGGTATCTGCAGACTTCCGACAGCTCTATTTTTGCGTGCGGTGATTGTGCGGAAAAAGTCTCTTTTTTTGATGGAAAGCCCTCATCATTGAAGCTTGCTTCGATTGCAACAATGGAAGCGCGCGTTGCCGGGGCGAATCTTTTTTCGGTATCCCGAACGACCATGGGAGTTATCGGCGTGTACTCCACGGTGTTGGGCGAGCGTGCCTATGCGGCGGCAGGCCTTACCGCGAGTCAGGCGGTGGAGAAAGGCTTTGATGTTGTCGTCGGTGAGTCGGAGTCGGTCAACCGGCATCCCGGATGTATGCCGGGAGCGAAACCGCTGAAAGTGAAACTGCTGTTCGAACGTGCCAGCCAGATAATAATCGGCGGTCAGGTGACCGGTGCCAAGAGTGGCGGCGAACTCATCAATACGATCAGTGCCTGCATTCATCAGCGGATGACCGCGGACGCGATCGCTACTTTTCAGACCGGTACGCATCCCGCACTTACGGCATCACCGATCGCGTATCAACTGGTCAATGCCGCCGAAGTCGCCATTGGAGCGATGAAAAAAGAGATGAAGCATTGACGGAACGGTTTTCGAAGAAATGAAACGGTCGGCACGATCCGCTGTTCTTTGCGGATCGTGCGGCTGTTTCTGAATTAGTGTCTGTTCCGAAACTCCTCTTTTTGAAGATGTCATACTTCGACAAGATATGTGGAATTGACGAAATTCGCATAAAAAGGCCATTCATGCTGAACGAAGTCGAAGTATGGGCGGTCTGTTCCAGAAATGCTGAATAGAAACTGATTGCTCTCGACAGCAGTTCTTCCTGCGGAAACGGGTGCTGTTATCCGGTTCTCCGCAGCAATCTCCCGACGCTACGCAGCAGGAATTACTAAACATGATTAAAGACCTTTCCGTTACTATTCTGGTTGATAACCGTGCTTCAGAAAACGGTGCCGGTACGGAACACGGATTGTCGCTCTGGATCGAGGCCGACGGTTTCAGACTGCTCTTTGATACCGGTCAGAGCGATCTCATGTTCCGCAACGGACAATTAGCGGGTATCGATCCGGCGGAAGCCGATGTCCTTGTCCTTTCACACGGTCACTACGATCATACCGGTGGTGTCGGGAGTCTGCTCGAATTGCGCAAGGATCTGCCGGTGTACTGTCATCCGGGTGTTGTCATTCCGCGCTACAGTCGCCAAAGTGACGGATGCATGAAACCGGTGGGAATGAGCCGGTCTTCGGCAATGGCATTGATGAACAGGGAGAAAAATATCATCTGGGTCACCCGGCCGCAGTATATCACGGGCCATATCGGTATTGTCGGGGTGATACCGAGAACAACGGATTTTGAGGATACCGGAGGTGCATTTTTCGGTGACCCTTCGGGTCAGTCCGCGGATCCGATTGAAGATGATACTTCACTATGGATTGAGACCGTCCGGGGGATCGTGGTTGTCACCGGGTGCTGTCACAGCGGAATCGTCAATACACTTCTTCGGATTCGTCAGATTACCGGAAACAATCAGTTTTATCGGATTATCGGCGGATTTCATCTTGTCAATGCCGCACGGTCGCGTCTTGATGCAACGGTCGCGTATCTGCAGGCCGAACGCTGGGACCGTATGGTTCCCTGCCATTGTACCGGTGAGGTCGCGATGAGGTATCTCGAACAGTACTTTCCGGATCGTATGGAAGCGGGATTTGCGGGAAAAGAAATCCGGTGATTCCATTGTAATCTTCACCAATGTTGTCAACAACAATAACAGTGCACACTTGCTTTTTTGCCATAAGGGATGCTACACTTGAGATCGACTTTGAAACTGCTTTCCCGGTTTCGGTTGGAATACCCGATCCAAACAGCCTCGCAGCGAGAGATTAACGTTTCACTTTCACAAGAAGTACCGTATGTCTGATTGTGAATGCCTTTCAGCCTGTCCGTTTTTCAATGACAAGATGTCCGGAATGCCTGCCATGGCGGAAATCCTTAAAAACAGTATTGCCGAAGTGATTTCGCGAGTTGTGCCCGGTTTACCGTCCGTCAGAAACTGGGGAAGGATAAGGTACCCGTCGGTCTTTTCCCCAACCAGATGGATCGGGCACGTCAGTTGATCGGTGCCTAGGTGGATTCGTGCAGAAAAAGAACGGTGTACCGCTAAACGTGATCAGCCGGCAAATTCCATTTTCTCGATTTTTTTCAGCAACCGGTCAACCCTTTTCTTCTGTGCGGCGGTAAGTACGCCATACCGTTTCCGGAGCACGGCTGCAAAGGCTTCTCCGGTGCGCGGGGTTATGCAGACGAACATCCGTTCCGCATGCTGACCGACCTCCTTCGGTCGGCAGCTTTCGAGATGGTGGAGCAGTATCGGCAGGAGCTTTTTTTCGCAGTCGGGTTTGGACCCTACCAGACCGGCAAGTACCGAGATGCTGTTGTCGATGGTAATCACACTGCCTTTTTCATAGGCTTTCAGAATACGATCAATATTTGCGTACACCGCCTCGGGATTGACCGGGGCTATGGTCGCGAGCGCGGTCATCGCTCCCCAGACAAGACGGTTGTTTCGGGACGTGAGCAGTGCAGCGAACTCATCGGTGTGCTCAGCAATCAGGGTGGGTTTCCGGTAACCGATTTCATAGAGTACTTTGATGCAGTCGTTCACGACTGCGGTTTCGGCGTAGTGCAATCCTTCGACTATTTCCCGGATGTCGCTCCGGCTGGCGGAAGCGACCAGTTCCTCCGCCAGAGCAACATTCGGCTGTTCGTCATTTCTTCCGAGGGCGCTTGCCAGTTTTTCAAGCATGCTGCAGTATCCTTCCGCAGGATCAGGATTAAACGACACGGGAATACAGGAAAATACTGTCCGGGGTGTGGACAAAAAACTCTTTTGAATCGGGCCGGCTTCCGGCGTATATTCATATTGTAAAGACAGCGTTACAAAGGAGACTCATGGATTTTCCAATAAAAAGGGGATCTGTCAGGATGAATACCGTTAAACGATTGCTGGTTGTTGTCGTGATTGCCGGATGCTCTGCGGCCGGATGGTCGTGTGCAGGGGTGGCGCAGCGGATTTCGGAAGACGATCCCTGTACCAGAGCGCATGTAACCCGCCGGAAAGCCTCCGAATGTCGCGATCCCGCAGAGAAGGATCTGTTGCTCCAGAATGCTGCTGTGTATGATCAGCAGTGTCGTGATCGTAACGTGAATATGCCGGGTGTCAAACCGCCCCGGTGAACCGGTATCGGGATACGGTGCCTGTTCCCCCATCCTGCCGGGGACGCATCAGAATCAGTATGGAACCGTTAAGCCGGCGGTTTTCAGCGATCCCGTAATTGCTTCCGATTTTGTTTTCCTGCCGGTACAGACATCCACCAGTGTTGCACTGCCGGAAAGATGACCTGCGGTGAGCAGTCCTTTCGCTTCAGGACCAACAGCGCCTCCACTACCGGATTCCTTCTCTGCCAACTGCTTCTCGTGTATGGTCCGGAGCGGATTACTCCTGAAGTGCAAGCCACCGCTCCGCTTCAAGCGCAGCCATGCAGCCGCTTCCCGCCGCCGCAACCGCCTGCCGGTACACCGGATCGCGCACATCACCAGCAGCGAATACACCCTCAATGGAGGTGGTACTGCGCCCGGGTGGTACCACCAGGTATCCTTCCGAATCAGTGTCCAGCTGCCCGTCAAGAAATCCTGTGTTCGGAATATGGCCGATGGCCTCGAATGCCCCTGCAACCTGAAGTTCCGAAACACTCCCGTCTGTCGTGTCTTTGAGTTTAAGGCCGCTGAGCATCGTATCCCCAAGAAACTCCTCAACCGTCCTGTTCCAGAGCAGTTCGATTTTCGGGTTAGCTTCGGCACGTTTACTCATAATACTGCTCGCACGCAACCTGTCGCGTCGGTGGATCAGGTAGACCTTGCTGGCGAATTTGGTGAGATGGTCTGCCTCTTCAACTGCGCTGTCACCGCCGCCGATGACGGCAAGTGGCTGGTTTCTGAAAATAGGGAGTGCTCCGTCACATACGGCACAGGCGGAAATTCCGCGTCCCCAGAGCCGTTGTTCCGATTCAAGAGGAAGCCGCCGGGCGGTTGCACCCGTTGCAATTATCAGTGATTGCGTCTGAAATGTGGAGCCACCTTCAGTGGTGATTGTAAACGGGGGGCTGGTCAGATCTGCCGAAGCAACATCATCCATCTCAAAAGCGGCGCCCGCATTCTGCGCCTGTTGCTTCATGTTGGCCATAAGCTGCTGACCGTCGATGCCGTCGGGGAACCCCGGAAAATTCTCAACAACCCCGGTAATCATGAGTTGTCCTCCCGGCATACCACCGCTCTGAAATCCTTCGATCACAAGGGGACTGAGGTTGGCCCGGGCGGCGTAAATGGCGGCAGTTAACCCTGCCGGCCCCGATCCGATTATTATCACGTTGCTGACGTTAGACATCACACTTCCTCCTGATATTCTTTCAATGAATGGTTGTCACCAACTACAGACGCAAAGGGAATGCCAATTACGTTTATGGAGAAGTTGCTGATTTTTTATGAAAATTTGAAAAATACCGTGGTAACTGGTTAACTTTATATTAACTTAGTTAAAGTGTGGTTAATAAGGTTAATGTCCGATCGGAACAGGAGAACTGCATATGCATTTCGATGATAATCTCAAGGAGGTGTTTGACTATCTCCCCTGCGGTGTACTTATTCTCGATGATAGCCGGGAGATTGTTTTTGCGAATGTCCGGTTACGAAGTCTTACCGGTCTGCCGGAGGAACGGATGATCGGCAGTAATATGTGTTCGGTGGGATTGGGCTCCGATGAGAACAACCAGCTACTGTCGGGAAAAGAGTGGTGGGACTGGGCTGAAGATTCGGTGATCCACATGCGTACCACGATCCGGGATGCGCAGGGTGCAACCATACCGGTTTTCATCAATGGAAAGCGGCGTCGTGACCGGAGCGGCAGGTACTACCTCTATCTCTGCATCCTGGATATTTCCCATCTTGAAGAGTGGTCGGTCGGAACCGTACAGGAAGAAGTGCATCGGGAGAGTTTCTACAAGCTGGTGGGAAAAAGTTCACCGATGCAGGAGCTGTACAATCTTCTTGAAATGGCCGGCGGAACCGGAGTAAACGTTCTGATCCTCGGAGAGAGCGGTACCGGCAAGGAACTTGCGGCGTCGGCCATTCATAACGGTTCCTCCCGATCCGGCCGCCCGTTCGTTCGTGTCAATTGCGCCTCGCTCGCCGAGACCCTGCTGGAGAGCGAATTGTTCGGTCATGTCAAGGGTGCATTCACCGGTGCCTATAAAGACCGTATCGGCACCTTCGAGGCGGCGCATGAGGGGACTATCCTGCTCGACGAGATCGGAGAAATCAGCCCTGCGGTGCAGGTGCGGCTGCTGCGGGTACTGCAGGAACGGGTGATTGTACGGGTCGGTGACAACCGGGAGATCCCCGTGGACGTCCGGATTATCGCATCGACCAACAAAAATCTCAGGGAGATGGTACAGCAGGGGAAATTCCGCGAAGATCTCTTCTACCGGCTCAATGTTTTCGCCATTCATCTGCCTGCTTTGAACGAAAGGAAATCTGATGTTCCACTGCTCTGTACCCATTTCATCCGGAAGTTCAGGGAGGAAACGGGAAAGGGTATTCTGTCGGTGAGTGCGGATGCAATGCGGCTGTTCATGAATTACTGCTGGCCGGGAAACGTGCGGGAATTCGAAAATGCGATCGAACATGCATTCGTCGTATGCAGAAGCGAGGAGATACTCGTGCGTGATCTGCCCTACGAGCTGCGGGTGACGGCTGTCCGAGAGGGTATCTGCGGTAAGAAAACCGCGGATATACTGCTGCCGCACATGTTGCCTGAACGGACCTTCCTGCAGCCGGTAAAAACACAGGGACGGCTCAACATCTCCCGGGAGCGACTTGTCGAAGTACTCGAACAGCATGGCGGTAACCGCGCCGCTACCGCACGGTTTCTGGGAATCAGTACCGTCGGGCTGTGGAAGAAAATGAAGAAACTGGGGGTGGAGTGAGGTTTACATCACCGTCATGTGGTTGCTGCGGGTGGGCGGTAAATTCCCGATATGAATGGGAATGACGTACTATAAGGGCCGCGGAACCGCAAGCCGGATATTCCGGCTACCGGTTTCCGTGGACAGTTGCGGAGGAACGTCACTATTTCTCACCGAACGACCGGTCGAAAAGATCACTGATCGCCTGACGACTCTCATCGGTCAAATTCCGGGTTCCCGTTCCCACGAACGTTTTCTCGATGATGGTCGGAATCTCCATGATCCACTCGCCATGCCGCCAGGTGAGCCAGCAGTTTCTGACCGTATCGTACACGTGGACGTCGCGGTTGAAGAACTTGCCGAGTTCGATGCCCCAGCCGGTACCGCCTTTCACCGTATTGTCGTCCTGCACCACACCGACCGCGAAAATCTGCTGACCATTGTTGATCATGTGAAATATCGACTGGAAAACCCGGCGGATCGCCGCCGCGTTCGAATAGGTCCGGTGCATGTGCGCCGAAACGATCTCCATGCTGATATCGCCCCGTTTGAGTTCTGCATCGCCGAGAAAGACAACGTTTTTTTCACGTTTGATGAGATGGCCCTCATATGAGTAGGTTACCTCACTGACGCCGTGCTTTTCGGCGCATTCACCAAAGAAAGTTTCCGCACCCGCATGTCCGCCGCTGTACAGGGTACATTCCGAAGGGTTCAACATTTATGCTCCTTTATGATTAGTGAGCCAGTAGTATATATCATCGGTATGGTATCCGCAATGACAAAAGCATTCTTGGTGTATTTCTGATAACCCGGGCACCTGACCGTCAGTTTGGCAGGGAGTTATCCCAGTACCGCTGCTAACTTTTCAGCCAGATCCATCCGCAGAAACGGCTTCTGAATGAATTCATCCGCCCCTTCTTCAAGCAGCTGCCGTGCGTCGCCCTCGATTGAGTATCCCGAGGCGATAATCACTTTAATTTCGGGATCGAGTTTTTTGAGTTCCCGGAAGGTGGTGGCCCCGTTCATAACCGGCATGATGAGATCAAGAATTACCGCATCGACGGTCTCCCGGTGGCTACTGAAGTATTCCAGTGCCTCACGACCATTACTGCAGACGGTCACGCGACAGTTGAGGGATTGCAGCATCGATGCCAGCATCTCCCGTACCTGTTCTTCGTCGTCAACGACAAGAAGATGCCGGTTGAATACTGTTGTCGTACCGTTTTCACATACGGTTGTTCCGGAATGGTTCACCTCGGCGAGTAAGGGAAGGAAAAGCGATAGGGCGGTACCGTTATCCGGTTCGGAATGTAATGCAATGCCGCCGCCGTGATGCTTCACTGTTCCGTATACTGCGGCTAGCCCGAGTCCGGTTCCTTTCCCGTTTTCCTTGGTCGTGAAAAAGGGGTCGAAAATACGGTCGGCGATTTCGGGTGGAATACCCGTTCCCGTATCGGCGATATCGATTTTAAGATAATCACCCGGAGGTATTTCATAAACAAGCCCGGGGATATTCGAATCCGCTATTCCGATGGACTCGGTGGTCACCGTCAGCACGCCACCGTCGGGCATTGCATCACAGGCGTTCAGAGCCACATTGAGCAGTGCATTCTGCAACTGGGAGGGATCGCCTCTTGTTGTTTCAGGATGTGCATTGAGCACCTGCTTTATTCTGATTGTTTTCCTCACACTGTGTTTGAGCAGCGAAAGCACCTCATAGATGATTTTGTGTATATCCACCGGTACCGAGAGGTATTTCCCCTTGCGGGCGAAGGCAAGCAGCTGTGCCGGGAGAGTAACCCGGGGCGTATTCCTTCGGTTGTGAAAGAAACCACCTGTCCCGATTCACCGAACGGATTTAAAAATTTCCTCTGCCTGGTTATATTTCTCTAGGGTAGTGGTTGCTGCCAGAGGCCGTTTCCGCTGGTTGTTTCCACCGCGTAGTTGACTCAATGGTTTTGTATACAAGAGAAATGAAGGTATCCCGTGAAAAAAGTATGGCTGCTTTGTCTTTATACGTTCTATCTTATTACCGTCCTATCCGTTACTGGTTACCCGATTGCCATGGCAAATAACCCCCGGGAATTGCAGCAAAAGGAGACCAACGTCAATACTGCTGCACTGAAGATCGTTTGTGAAAAAGCGGAAAAAAAGCGATGCCTCACCAGCATTTTTATCGTTGAGGACGGAACGGTGCTCTGTGAACATTACCGTCATGAAAACATCTGGAAAAACCCGCAGGATATATGTTCCGCGGCAAAAACTGTTATCGGTTTACTGGTAGGTATCGCGGTAAAAAAGGGATGTATCCAGAGTATAGAAGATCCTGTTTCACACTACCTGCCGGATGTGCCGGACAACCGGGATGGACGAAAAAACGAGATCCGCATCAACCATCTTTTAACGATGACCAGTGGCCTGGAATGGAGTAACGACGATTACAAGGCACTGGAGGTATCCAATGATCCGCTGCAGTATGTTCTTTCAAAACCGCTGACATCGCTACCTTCCGAACGCTTCAATTACGACGTGTCTGCATTCCTGTTATCGGCGATTCTGGAAAAGGCGTGCGGGAGGCGGACGGACCGTTTTGCCGAAAAGAATCTTTTCGAGCCATTGGGCATTTCCACTGCCAAATGGGATTCTCTGGGTGAATATACCGTTGGCTATAATGGATTACACCTGTTGCCGGAGGATATGGTGAAACTTGGTCTGTTCATGCTACAAAACGGTTGTATCGGTGCTGATTCACTGCTGCCGTCCGACTGGATGAATGAGATGTCCCGGAATCAGGTGAAAAACGGCATAGGTGCTTCGATTGATGGAATGGGTGTTGCCGAAGAAGGCAGGTACGGATATATGTGCTGGGTGGCATGGAAGGGTACAACCCGGTTTTACTGGGCTGGAGGTTTCGGCGGGCAGCGGATTATCATGGTTCCCGAAAAAAAACTGGTCGTGGTGATGACCGCATGGGTACAACGCCGGGTATGGATGTTTCGGCAATCGTATTGGAAAAAAGCTGCACAGCAGGACCGTGACCTGCTGAATTTTTTTATCAATGAGATACTCGCCGCATTTTAAACCAATCCGGTATTTCCCTGCTTTATTTCACCGGCCAGACGTCAAACAGGTACCCCAAAGAGACGCTGTACGAATTCAATAGCAGTTCACTGTGATGACCCTCTTCCTGGGCTGCAAGTCCTTTCAGATAAAACTTTCTGAAACAGATTTGAAGACCGAGCATTTTACCGGTCGTGCCGATTCCCACGACCGGTCCCGCGGCGAAGCCTCCGGTCTGATTACCATAAAGAAACGACACTCCGCCTTTCACGTGTGACAGCAGTATCATCGAATAGCCGCCGAACCCGACGTCGCCCCAGACGGAGACGAAATGGTAGCGGGAAATCCGGCAGTTGAGCCCGGTTTCAATGCCGAATTCTTTTAACGTGTGAAAGTATGTTTCACCGGTTGAAGGGTTCTGATCCAGATCCTGTGATGAAATGAATCCCCCGCCTTCGATCCGGAATTCGGGGAAGTAGCGTTTTTCGCCGGCGTGGGAGAGCTGTGTCAGCAGAAGCAGACTGCTGAGTCCGGTGAGGAGGTGTCGGGTGATGGTTTTCATGAGCATGGTCTGTAGTTTGCGGTTATAAGATCAGTGTCTTTAATATGAACCGTTACAGACAAATCATCGCTCATTTTTTTTGATGACTGTTTTTATTTAACGAATTCAATACCCGGAAGATCCTGCCGTGCAGATAATTTTCACCGATGCTCCGATCACTCCCGCTCCCGCCGCGGCACATAACGCCGGAGGTAAATCTAATATCAGGGCAAACAGAAAACCCGCGATACTTCCGGTACATCCGATGACAATCACGGTGAGCATATAGGTATCCGCTCCTTTTTTCCCGATATCGCCGAACAGTGCCGGAAACACCATCAGTGCCGTTACCAGAAGCGGCCCCACCGTCGCGACACCGACCGTGACGATTGCCGCTATTGCAGAGTAGGTAACTGCAATAAACAGACGGTATCGCATGGCGGTGGTCCTGAAAAATGTTTCGTCTGCACACCATGCATAGACGGTCCGCCTGCGAACGATGCCGGTCAGCAGGATCAGAGCGGCACCGGTAATTATTGCTGCTGTTTCGCCAGTATCGGCGGCCATTACCTCGCCGTTGAGAAGATGGGCGATACTGTTGTGTGCATGGGGAGAAAGTGCAGAGAAGAGCATGGCGCACACCTGTCCGCCGGTAAAGAGTCCGCCAAGGTGCAACTCGCGCAGGCGGCTGCCGCTCCGGCCCGTGACAAACGGCAGAATGGTCGCCAGAGTGAGGACCGTTGCAATCGGATAGAGAATGATGGTGTTGTCGGCATCGATACCGGTCATAAGTACCAGGGCCATTGCGGCATTGGCAACCGACGGAAGCGCCAGCGCGAGCATGATTTCGTTGCGGAGCGCAAGCAGTGCGCCCGCAGCGGGAGCAACGGAGGCGGTGGCGACCACCAGCAGCAGTGGAACGATCGAGAACGCGAGCAGACCGGTGAAGTTATCCATGAGGCGCACCATTTCCGACGGGGATCACCCGGGCGTTGCTGCCGAAGTCGGTGGCGTGCGCCACGGCGATCACTGCGGCATCGTTATGCGCGGTGACCTCATTGATAAGTGCTTCGATGATCGATTCCGACTGCAGATCGACATTGGCGGTCGGTTCGTCGAGAACAAGCATGCGCGGCCGACGTACCAGAGCACGGGCAAAGAGTACTCGCCGCTTCTGTCCGCCGGAAAGATCCCCGAAACGGATACTCCGTTTATCGTCCATGCCGATCCGTTCGAGTGCCGTGCGGGCGGGTGTGTCGCCATCCCCTCCCGTGTCGGCGCATTTGACAATGTCGAGTGCCGTGAATGGAATATTTTCGGCAACCGCGCTTTCCTGGGGAACGTATCCCACGTCGGTGCGTTCAAGATTCCAGCGGATGGTTCCCCCCAGCGTAAAGGCGAGTCCTAACAACCCTTTGACAATGGTTGATTTGCCGCAGCCGTTCGGCCCCCTGAGTACGAGAAAGTCGCCCGGAGCGGCAGAGAACGAGATGTCGCTGACTACCGGAGGACCGTTTTTCCGGTACCCGAAGGTCGCCGATTCAAGCGTGAGGAATGGGGATACGCTCATCGGGCACCTCCCGTCAGACCGCCGAGCAGCTGTTTAAGGTTGTACCGCTGCAGGTCGGTCCACGAGGTGATCCCTTTCTGGGCCCCCACGGCATTGGCGATACGGACGGCACTGCACCCGAGGGAACGGGCGAGTTTTTCGGGCAGTTTCGGATTTTGCGCCTGGTTGTAAATAATGAGCCGGACCCCGTGTTCCCTGCCGAGCTGTTCAAGCTCCTTGAGGTGTGCGGCGGTGGGTGGGACTCCCGCTTTCGGTTCGATGCTCCCGGCGATCGACAGGTGATAAAACGCGCAGAGATACGACATGTCGGGGTGATATTCAATAATCGTGATACCGTCGAGCGGTTTGCCCTGCACCTGTAGTTCTTTCGTCAAGGCGGTAATTTCCTTCCGGTAGGCATCGCCGTTTGCGGCGAACGACCGTGCCTGCTGCGGCAGGGCGGCGGCGAGCGCCTTTTCGATGTTGGCTGCCATGACGGTACCGCACTGGGGGCCGATGTTGTAGTGCGGGTTGCCGAGCGGGTGCTGTTCGCCTTCGCTTCGGTCAAGTCGTTCGGGAATGTCGAGCAGCGTGATGCCTTCGTAACAGTCGATCCATCCGGGGCCGTTTTCCCTGATTTTCGGGTTACGGGCCTCGTCGGCAAGCGGCGGAAGCCACGCGTGTTCCGCATCGAGTCCCAGGGTGAGGAGTATGTCCGCCTTGTTGAGTTTGGGAAGAAAGGCCGGTCGTGCGGGAACCGCATGCAGGTCTTCGCGTCCGGTGGCGAGCGACACGACGGAGACCGCACTGCCGCCGATGCACTTTGCCATATCGGCGAGATCGGGAACCGAGGCGACGACGTTGAGTTCGGCTTTCGCGAAAATCGCCTGCACCGGCAGTACGAGCATCGCCAGAACGCACCATGATCGTATGGTGTTTAACGTGTGTGAGTGATATCCGGTTGCAGAGACTGTCTGTTTCATCGTTGCCTCCCGTGAGTATGGTAACCGATTGTCGCATCGTACTGGAGCATGATCCTGTTGACCCCGTCAAGAACTCCGGGGTAATCGTAGCGGGAATATTCAAGACGCACATACTGGTAATGGGTGATGTCGATGGTCGCGAATCCTCCCGCACGTCGCTTGATTCCACCGGTGTAGTCGTTCGCGGCGAACCATTCGCCGAAAATGCCGAACTGCCACCGTTCCGTCTGCCGCCAGGCAGCCCAGTTGAAAATACCGGTACGTTGGTAATAATCCTCATACAACCGGTTTCCCGCCGACCGTTCAAACCCCTCATACGACCCGAGCATTTCGACGCCGATCTGGAGATTGCGGTATTTGTTGGCGGAAAGCGGATGCCAGAAGAGCGTGATATCGGCACCGTAGAGCAGTTTGCCGTAGGTACGTCCGTCAAGTTCTTCGCGCCGGGTCTGTTTGTACCGGTGCTGATAGATGCCGCTTGCTCCCGCATCAATGCTTATTTGCGGGCCGAATTCGAATGTTGTGGTAATCCGTCCGCCGTAGGCGAATCCGTCGGGACGCCGGTTGCCGGAAACGGCTACCGGGTCAGCCGATGAGAGTTCTCCGGCAAGCGCGAGCAGATCATTCTCGTAGTAAATTTCTCCATCCGGTCCGTGCCAGTGACTGCCGTGCTGCTCGGCACCAATCTGTTCGGCGACCTCCTGCGCGGTCATCGACGGATCGGAACTCCCGGTTGACGGATCGACATCGTGGGTGTGTCCCTGAATACGGTCGTAGGCGCTCAGGGTGAGTTCAATGTAATGGTCCACCGGAAGCATCCATGAGAGTTCCGCTCCCGTGAGTGCCAGCAGTCCGCCGGCATACTCAAGGTAGATCCGTGGTGTCGAGGTGAACGGCATCATGTGCACGTGAAACCGGTTCCACCGGCCGAAATTCGCATGCATCAATCCAATCTTTCCCTTGAGATTCAGGGGAAGATAGGGAAATTCAGCATATGCTTCGTGAAGCTCCGCTCCGTGTTCCGAAATGAGCACGTTACCGAGCAGCGAGGCGTAGGGGTCGATGTTGGCACTCACGACGAGTTCCGCTCCCCGAAGGGAAACCCCCGGACTTTTCCAGGAATCTTCGAGATCGTTCATATCCGCAACGCCGTCGAGCGTAAAGCCGATATCGGGGTTCTGCCAGGCGGGGGGAGCGAGTTTGGCGGCATCACCATGAAACAGTGCTCCTGCCGCCAGAATGGCAACTGCCGCGGAGAGCAGGAAGTCAATCTTCATGTACGGCCTCCTCTATCACGATATGAATGGTGTCCGCATCCGTCGGACCGAATCGGAGAATGTTCGCGTTGGTCCGCGCTTCGAAGAGTATCGCCTGTTTGATCAGGTGGCTTTCCGTGGCGTCGAAAATTTCCTGGGTACCGATTGTTCGCTCGATTTCAAGCGTATCGTCAATCGCCTCGTCGTTCTCGATATGACGATTGGTAACGGTTACCGGAAGGTCCCGGTCGGTCATCACCATAAAATCACCGGTGAGGTCGGGACCGAAATGAAAATATCCGCCGTTGCCCCCGGTCATCGGTTGCAGTGCCACTTCAAGACGTTTATGATCGAAATCTTCAAGTCCGAGATGCGGACCCGGGGGTATGGTGTCGGCCTGGACCGGTACGCCCGTCTGATCGGCCATGTGCAGGAGTGCGTGTTCGATGATGGAGAAAACCTCCTCTTCCGATTCGGTAAGTAACGTTGAGGTAGTGGTGCTGCAACCGATTACCCCGATTAAAAAAATCGGTATTGGCAGTAAATATCGTAGTATGTTCATGGACAACCTTTCTGTTGCCGGTGTTGAAGTACTCGCGGTGTCTGTTGCCTAAGGATCGACCCGATGTATCGTCTATCCCTCAGCAAAGGGGTGTGAACGAATACATGGTGAATCTCACGGTACGGGAACCGTGCCTTGAGCCATGCACGAAAACAGACACTGGAGGTGAACTAAGTGCTTATCTACCGGGCCCGACGAAATGCATCAGGAGTAGGGAAGAACAACCGGAGGAGCACGGGTGTGGTAGGCAAGCAGTGTTCGGGAGAGAACTGAAGATGTAATGAAGCAACAGGTGATGGTGGAGGCTGCCACAATAACGGTCAAAAAAATCGTCGCCGCCGTGGTTGCCGTCTGTCCGGCCAGCAGACAGATCGAACAAGTATCATGGTCGTCGTGATCGTCGTGGGTATGTGTCGGTATCACTACCGTGAACAGGACGGTGATCCAGATTCCAAACAGGATATGAAGTGTTCGGCGAATCATTGGTGTCTGATTGAGGAACTTTCGGTTGAAGAGAATTTCGCAATGTCCGGCAGTTGCCATCAAAGATACATTATTACGGGAAATTACGGGGATTATTGAAGGGAGCGGATACGGAAGGGGCAATTATTGCTCTGATGGAGATCGCGGTGCTGTTTGTTGAACGCCCAATTGACAGCAATTATTCAGACATCGTCGTAGATGATGACCTGCTTTTTTGCATAGTGCCCGCAGACGGCATGGGGTCCCGCCATGAAACCGGAAATTCTATTCTGATTCCAGTGGCAGATATCTATTCAATTCCTCCACCAGTTGGTAAACGGTCGTGCAGGGATTTGCTCCGGAAGGGGGGATTTGTCTTATTTTGAAATCCTCATCGAGTTTCCGGGCCCGGGCAATAGCCTGCTGTTGGTTCCCGAGACGGGAAAGCTTCCAGTACATTTCAGATGAATTTTTTAGGTAGGGTTCATTGAGATAACGGCTGAGTATTCGACCGAAGTCCTCTCGGGAGGTTGCGGTATCACGATATTCAAAATGAAGAACATACCAGAGTTCGAATGCCTCATTAGACCAGGCGCATTGCATCCCTTCTGCCACTGCACTCGTTATCGCATTATCGAAAGCATCCGGAGGAAAACTGTCATGGTCGAATACTACCCATACCTGATCGAATGGATAGTCGGTGGCGATTCGACTATCTTTTAGATCGCGGGCTCTTTCCACCAACGAAAGCGTATTTGCACCTATACCCTCGATTTGAAGTGAAACGATGTTGGGTGGTAACAACTTTCTGATTGAATCGAAATAATTCGGTTCCGTTTTAGTACCTTCGCACACGATCAGAATCCGTTGACGAACTGCTTTGTAAGCACGGATGCGGCTTGGGATATTTTCTTTACGATACCATTGTTTCCCTCTGTCGCTCAGTTTGATCGGCTTACCCATTTGTCGTATTGCCCTTTAAAACAGCCCCGAAATCACCGAGAAATGGGATGGCACCGTAGCGGCCCTGGATATAGTTGTTC
>JAFGHA010000010.1 GCA_016930275.1 Chitinispirillaceae bacterium | reverse complement strand
TGGAGTTAAGGTGAAACGCGCGTTTCTCTTCCCGACTCCGGTTTTCACCGGAGTGACGTTGTGCATTCAATTCCAAGACAGTTAATATACCAATCCGACGTCTGGTAAAAAGTAACCAGCTCTCCTCTACTGCAGAAAACCGATTTTCAGAGTTGTAACGAATTTACGGTCAGTACCGTTATATACCGTGACATAAGCGACATAGGTTCCCGGTCCCACAATACGTCCGTTGCGGTTTTCTCCGCTCCAGAGCATCCTGAATCCGTTTCTGAAAGGAGTGCATTCAGACCGGTTTACCACATTCCCCACCGCATCGAAAATCGTGACGTCCGCATGATACACCGATTTATCAAACGGTCTCGTCGAGGTCAGAATAATGGCGGTTCCCGCTCCCCCGCCTTCGCTTTCCGGTTGTCGGGTATCCCGTCGGAACGGGTTCGGTCCGATCATGGCTCGCCAGTCTTCCGCAGGCCAATCAACCTGCAGCAGAACCCGCCGGTTAAGCGGATTCGTCTGGGTAATGCCACCGCTATCCGCAACCCCCGCCGATGGATCGATCCAGATCGTATCACCTTCCGAAGCGAAGGAAAGCGATGATGGCGTGATCAGACGTACCACGAAACGATAGTTGTCCGGCGCGGTGCCGGTTCCGAGATAATCGAGAGTAAAGCTGTACCGCATACCGTCTTTCCGGGTCGACAGAAGATACGGCGATGTGCCGAATGGCGCTGCTGCTTCTGAAAAAGCAACGACCAGAGTATCACCGGCACGCTCGTCCGACGGGGTGACGGCACCGGGCGTTAACCTGGCGGAAATGATTACCGGTGCCGCACTGTCGATTGCCGTAACACTGCGGGATACCCCGGCAACCGCCCGGTATTCCACGGATACATTCATTGCACCGCTGGTGGTGACGGCGGAAATGTTGCCGCGCAGGTCGATTGCGAACAGGGAATCGCCCATCCGGGTATACGCGGAAGACGGTAACCGGAAAGAACCGTTTTTCCACTGCACCGTGACCGTATCGAATTCGGACAGTTCGACCGTACGCCCGAATTTCACCCTGACTTCATTTATGATGCCGTCGGCATCGGGGTCGACATACCATGCTCCCGAAATCGAGGCGGCACCCGGCCGGAACCCGATGATCACCGATCGGTTCAGATCGTGCGCCGTGTTTTCGCTCAGATCCGCAAGTGTACCGCCCGCGCTTCCCGGAATCAGGCGGAGCCGGTCACCGGCCTTTGCCCGGACGTTCAGGCTTCCGGCATCGGTCGGTGCCGTCTGCACGGTGAGCATCGAATCGTTGACAATAGCGATAATCCTGGTGATATTCAACTCCACCGTATCGGCGGTCCCCTTTCTGATGAGCTGAAGCTGCCGTCCGAAAACAGTCCCCGGATTGAGGGGTTCGGAAAAAGTAAGGAACAGAACATCGTGATCGGTTCCCTCGTTTTCCAGAACATCGGCGGCGATTATCGCCGGCGTTACGCCGTCGGTAAAGGTGGCGGGTGTACACGGCGAGCCGGTTTCGGTGGTCTGGCAGAGGGTAACGCGACCGGCGGGACGGCTGTTTGTTCCGCTTTTTGCCGTGAAGGGAATTCTGATCGACGTGCCGTTCTGCAGCACTGCGGGAGCCTGCACGACATAGTCGTCGCCATCGTAGGAAAACGAAATCGAATCGAGGTGCTGATTTTCGGTAAACGTTCCGCTGAGGGTGATTTCGAGCATGTCGGGAATGATATCGGCGTTGGTATCGAGCATGATCGCGGAAATGATGACCGGATATTCGGGAAGAACCATGGCGATCACTCTCACCGAATCGGGCTTGATGATCCCGGCGGGATCGCTGACTACCACCCACACTTCTCCGGTGGCAACTTTGGTAATGATGCAGCGCGAAGGATCGGTTGCGGACTGTTCGACCGTGGCAATCGCCGGGTTGCTGCTGGTCCAGAACGGATGCAACGCATTGCCGAGGAAGGTTCCCGCACTGTCGCGAAGCACCGCGTAGACTTGAGCGGTGGAATCGAAATAGCCGATAACGATTGAGTCCAGCATCGCGTCACTTACCGGGTCGAGGGTCATGGAATCGGTCAGAAGGTCGAAATGATCGACGGGCAGGGCATGGACGGTAAACGGTATGGAACCATTCTGAGATCTATCGGTGCGCAGATAGTAGCTGA
Source organism: Chitinispirillaceae bacterium (assembly GCA_016930275.1). Classification (GTDB taxonomy): domain Bacteria; phylum Fibrobacterota; class Chitinivibrionia; order Chitinivibrionales; family Chitinispirillaceae; genus JAFGNB01. The sequence goes on along the minus strand of JAFGHA010000010.1, from coordinate 17,097 downwards.
GTAGGTAATCGCCCGGTTCAAGACCGTGCATACTCAGCGTGTCAAGGATTACCGTCGAGGCGCCGACAATCGTGATCCCGCCGAAATGGGTACCTTCCATCAGTTGCTGGGGCTCGATGAAGGACGGCCCTTCGATGAAAAAATCGAGAGCCGGATCCTTGACGGTATCAAGAATCATGCCCTCCGAAGAACAGGTAAGGTTATCGGTGGTAATCAGATGCCAGATGTCATATTGCAACGCACCGGCGGAAGTTGTGGTCACCTTGGTTATGAGATTGCTGTTTGAGCGCAGGTCGATCGAAGTGACCATACGGAAGTTGGAACCGCCGCAGAAGCGCTCCGCGTAAAAGAGCTTGAATCCGTAGGTCTCTCCGGGGGTGAGTCCGAGTGTGTCAAGGTCGACGGCGCCTTCGATGGGGTCGTGAATACCGCCGATATCGACGACCAGTTGACTGTCTATAAATACCCATACGTCATCGTCACCGCGGAAATAGAAGGTCTGACCGGGAACATATTCGAACTCCGCCGACAGCTCCATCGAAAAGCTGCAATTCGCCCAGTCGCCGTGGAATGGATTCTCGATGGTTTCTTCGGGATCGAGGTACAGGAAATCACTCAGGGGGAAAAAGGCGTTGGTATCGTACTCGAAAAGGCCTTCGCCGTTTGTTTTCAGCGTCAGATTGTAACACTGCTGATTGGTATAGCCGTTATTGAAAACATACGGCTCGAACCAGTCGAATTGACGTATGCAGGCATGGGCGGTCGGAACGGGATTACCGTCGGCGCCTAGCCGTTTCTGCACCATACCCGGCTGATGTCCCTGACATTCGGGTTTCTCCCAGAATTCGCCGAAATCGGGGTGGTCATTGCTCCAGTCCCGGAGAATCGCTCCGACCTGTATGGTGGATCCGCAATTTCCCGTCACTCCGGGAAAACTCCGGTGTACCACCGGGGCGCCGTCGGGTTGCGGCGTCGGAAGAATCCAGATACTGTCGGTGGTCGCCAGTTCGGCGCTCAGATCCATATACGAGCTGTCGCCTTCACCGGTTACGGAATAGGATGTTCCGAGCAGAGAGTTGACGAATCGAACTTTAAGGTTTGCATAATCGCAGTAGAACCGGTACGAAAACCACCCGCACCGGTTTGAATCGGTCTCCATCGCCATGCGCAGCGTATCGCTGTCCTGCCGCTGGATGACGGGGGCACCCAGATCCCAGGGTTTGAGGAAGTGAATGATTTTATTGGGCGGGGGAACAAAGCTCAGAACGGGCGGCCGGGTGGTATCGGGTATCGTCATCCATACTTCGGTGACGATTTCCGGCTGATTGCCGAAAATCTGGTTCATGAAAAGTTGCGTACCGGTGACACCCCTGGTGTAATCCCGTCGGTTCGCCCGTTCGTCCGTATCCGTGGGGATGAAACTCACGAACTCTATACGCTGACCGTTATCGGTACGCGGTGTAGTTCGAAAGGTGTAGGAATACCAGGAGCACCCTTCTTCCGTCATCGGCGACCCCATATCCCACCCTGATTCGCTGGAAACGATCCTGAGCGGATGATCCAGCCTTCCCGGTTCGTCGGCCCACGGGTGCAACAGATGAATGATGAGATTTTCACCGTTAACAATAGTTATTGCGGTGAAAAAAATGAAAAACGATTCACATAGCCGCTTCATAGTCGGTCCCTCTCCCGATAACTTGAAATATGCTGCTATTCGATTTACCTGATATATATAACCTAATTTAGTACTCAAACCGCACACCAGGGCTTTTTTTCTGATCTTAATTTTTCCGGGACGACGGATTCGTTCATTTCAACGTAACGGTTGCCTGATTCTACTCCGGTACGATAGTTTATGAGATTTTCTTCTATCACTCGTCTCACCCTATTACCCCTCCCTGCCGGTAAGTTGGGGTGAGGCGATCTCGGGGTCGGAGTCGGCCCCGGTATCGGAATCGTCTTCAATTCCCTCTGTTTTCGATCCCGATTCCGATACCGACCCCGACTCAAAAAACACAACAATCACTGTCGGCTATTATGAAACGGTTACTATTATTGACCCCTGCCGTTTCCGGTTTTCGCCGGAGCAACGTTGTCCATTCAATTCAGAGACCGTTACTAACCGTCCGTTTTCTTTCAGGAGTTCCGGCATCTTTCCATGTAACAATCAGGATCAACGGTGCGTTTTACTTAATGGAACCCGAATGAAACCCATTTGAAAGGAGGCCTACCGACCAGTAAGAATCGTCTTTACCAACCACCCCGGGACCGGTGGATTTCATGGCGCCGAATCCTTTTCCCGGGCTGATATTCATCAATTTACAACAGAAAGGAGTCGGCTATGGACACCGCTCCACGAAACGCAACGATGAAGTCAGCCGACATGGATTTGAAGCCGTTCATGAATCTTATGGTCGTGCTGATCCCCATGCTCCTGCTTTCCGCTGAATTCGCCCGTGTCGCGGTTATTGACATTCAATTACCGACCGATACCGGCACCACCCCCCGCCGGCAGGAAACACCTTCCGCCGAAACCGTTGCCGGCAAGATGCGACTCACCGCCATGATCACCGACTCGACCCTGACCATCGGGGCGAAGGGCGGGTTCCTCCCCACGATGCATTACCGGGAATACCACCGGTACACCGCCCGTGACGATCACACCGGTTTCACCGTCGAATACCGGCCCGGCATTCCGGCGGTCCACCCCGTATCGGGAAGAGCCATGTCGGAGCGGGAACGCGACGACCTGTTACTTTACTCGTGCGATGAACGGCAGGTTCTCCGCCGTGGGATTTACACACCATACGGGGAACTGATTACCGATGCGACGGGTACTCCGCTCACCGCGGTCGAAACGGGAGATTCGGTATTCGCGCTTTCCCTCCCCCGTCGCCTGATCGTCGTTTCCGATCCCGGAGCCTTTGCATCGCGACCTTTGAGCGTCTACGACGAATTGCAGAACCGTCTCATGAAGATAAAGGAACGGTACCGGGAGGCGGTCGACCGTGATGCCATCATCATCGCTGCCGAAAACGGCGTCATCTACGACAAAATCATTCAGATCATGGATACGGCGCGCCGGGCGCAGTTTCCCGATATCAGTATCTGCAGGATAAAGAGCTGATTATGTCGAAACCACACGAGAGAGGAGTAGGTATGCGATACAAAGTCCTGATACAGCAATGCAGTGACCCCCGATGCGCCGGAGCCGTGGCGTTCGGTGTCGCACGACGGGCCGGAATCGCTCCGGAAAAAGTATTCAGCGTCATTTCCGAAAAAAACATCTGCATCCGGAAAAAAGCACAGCGTGAGGAGGCGATGCAACTCAAGCGTGAATTCGAAGCACTCGGCGCTACGGTCGATCTGGTGCAGCTTGACGGATATCCGGTCGGGGGAGGTGATGCCCCCGTGGTGAGCCACCGGTCAGAATCCGACGAAGATGAAGATCCGTCCGGAAGAATCCTCACGGAAAGCGAATACGCCGAACGAATGCGTGATCGCAGAGATATTTTCTACATAGAAAACAACCGCCCGCTCAGCCGGATCGAAACGGTCTGTCTTGTTACGGCGATACTGGCCGGTTTGTTCATGAGCACCCGGGAATCGGTGCAGGTCGCCAGCGATTTTATTGAACCGAATACTCCGCAGCGCGAGGCAATCGTCCTTGCAACCCCAATTGAGCGACCCGATGAGCAGAAACGGAATGAGAAGCCTAAATCAGTTTCCCTGAACTCCCGTAAGGTACTCAGGCCAGCCCATACCACCGGAAGAGGCGGAAAAGCCGGTGGCGGCGGCAATCCCAGAGAACGGGTGGTAAAAACCGGGATCCTCGGACTGGTCTCCGGAAAGATACGAGGCAGGGAAGTGGCGAACGCCGACATCTTCTCGAAGGGAGGTTTCTCTGACGGGATCGATGCGATTATTCAGGGGATGGGTGGCCTCAAGTCCCTCGGCGGAGGTGGTTCCGGACGAAGAGGGATAACCGGTATCGGATACGGCACCGGTTACGGGAACAGCGGCTTCGGTGGAGATGGTCCGGGTAACAGTGACGACATTCTGGGATTAATGTCGGATCCCGGGGAAGTGGCACTTCAACTTAAAACCCGTACAACCGAACTGCGAATTGCCCGTCCGAACATCGTACACGGCTGTGCGATTACCGGAGGAAGGAGCAGACAGAGTATTGCCCGGGTGGTGCAACAGAACCTTGCCGCGCTCCGCTATGCCTACAATCAGCGCTTACGTGAGAAACCAGGCCTGAAAGGCAGGATCACCGTGAAATTCGCCATCGACGAATTCGGAAATGTGCTGCACTGTGCGGTAGAGGAATCCACCATCAGTGACTCCGACCTGGAGACGGTAGTGATCGCAAAAATAACCCGCTGGAAATTCGAAAAAATCAATAAAGTCGGAGATATCACCGAAGTGATTTATCCTTTTGTTTTTTCACAGTAACAACAGGGGAAAATCATTTCCCCTGCTGTTTCCGTCTTGAAACGTTACCATCCGAACAGTTTTCGACACACTTTCGCCTATGAATACGCCCCGCCTGACACTGACCACGGCCCGCTTCAACGGTCTCCAGCCGTATGAAACGTAAAAAAACGAAGAAAAATACCACATTATATAGTATTTTATAGTACCCACCTTCAGTTCACATACTAGTAAGGCACAATTTTTGATACTTATTTCTCTCGAAAGCAACATAAATTGTGTTCATGTAATCAGACAGCAAAAGGCATTTAAACAATTAAACATTCATTGGGGGAAATTGTGGCGCTCGGAAGACGGGATTTTTTAAAGAGAAGTGCTGCAAGTGCGGCGCTGCTGGCGGCAGGACCAGGAGTATTTAAAAACAACGCTTTTGCGATCAATCCCTCGAGATTTCAGGAAAAAAGCGATGTATCCTTTGTCGGATCATCGGAGGAAGGCACCCGGCATCAAACGATTCTCGACGTGCTGGAACCGTGGCGTCAGGCCATTGCCGCCGGTATAGCAGGGAAAACCGTTCTCCTCAAGGTTAATATGGTGTACTGGATGGGCTTTATGCGGGATCCGGCATTGCCGCTCACCCATGTCGACGCAGTTCGCGCCGCCATTGACTTTCTCCGGTCTATTGATCCCGCTGTACCTATCGTCATCGGTGATTGCACCGCCAGTGCTACCGACTTGGGCAATATTATGACGATGTTCGAAGAAACCGGCTACAATGAACTGGCCACGGAATACCCCAGTGTCATGCTCGCGGATCTCAACACCTGGCCCTCCGTCATATTGCCGTTCTGGAATCCGGAGCTGGTAACGGCGCAATCCACCGGTATCCCGGTGATTTCGCCAATCTTCGATCCGAATTTCTATGTAATTTCGATTTGCCGGCCGAAAACCCATAATTGCATGGTAATGACCGGTGTGAATAAAAACATTCTCATGGGCGCACCGCTCAACTCGGTACCGGAGGAAGTTGTTTCCGCTCAAAATACCGGGGAGGTTCCCAAAGATCCGCAGGACCCGGAAGTTCCGGAAGATCCCCCGCCGGTCATTGTCCCCAAACACTTCATGCATGGCATGAACGGCTGGTACAGCGGCAAGAATCCGAACGAGAATAAAATCCTCTCGTACAATCTGTTTCAGATGGCCAATATGATGTACGCAACCGGACAGCCGGCGTTTTCAATTCTGGACGCATGGGAGGGTATGGAGGGTGAAGGTCCTGTTTCCGGCACCAGCGTGATGCAATATTGCGCGGTGGCAGGCATCGATCCGCTGGCCGTCGACCGGATCGGGGCAAAACTCATGGGATTCTCCGATACGCCAACCGAACCGATAAACAAGGAAACACCCAGTTACACCGATATGCGGGTACTGGTATGGATTTCAAATGCAGGGTACGGTAATTACGACCTTGCTAAAATCAACTTCATTTCAGGCTCATTGAGTGAAGTGGAAACTTACGTGAAAAGTTACCAATTACCCAAGAATTATACCGGTGATCCATCGTACGAAACGGAATGGTCCGGAGGCCCGCCGGAAGTGGTCCTCAACGAAGTATCACTACGGGAATCCCGGGTTCTTGATCCGAAACCGTATCTGGTTCCCCAGGTACGCAAAAAAATCTCCTCGGGCACTGTTACCATTCAGTTCAGTTTACCCGTATCATTCAGGATTCAACTGGGCATCTACGACCTTCGCGGGGGTGAAGTCCGCCGGCTCGGTAACGAACATCTTTCCGCAGGTCGCTACACTCTTGTCTGGGACGGACGGGACGTCCACGGAAGAACCGTTCCGAACGGAAAATATGTCATCAGACTCAATTACGGTTCAGGCGTTTTTTCAGATCATGTCACCCTGATACGGTAACTCAGCAGAATCATCGCAGCCCTCGGGCAGGACTCCCCTTTTTTCCGGGGGAGTCTTTGCAATTTCTCCGTAACGACCTGTCGGCAAAGACGTTGAGCGTTTTAATCCCGCTCCGTCACCGACCGGTTCAGCCATTCTCCGGAATCAGACCACCCCGCGTAGTGCCTCCCGATATCCCATTCCCCGACCGTCAAGTACCGGTAAAAATATCCGCTGCGTCCACCCGGGAGTTTTTCGTAGACAGCAGACGAGTATTCAATATACAATAGTAGTTCACCGAAAATCTGCCGGCTGGGTAGCAATCGGTACTCTGCAACGGCTCAGACGTCTCTACCACAAGGAGTCTGTATGGGGACCAGGAAGGCTTCAGCCCGAACGCCCGGAAATGACGAACACCGTCTGGTTGTCGGAAAAAACATTATCGGAGAATACAGCATCGAGCTTGAAAAACGGTTTTCCGAAGAACTTGCATCGGTCAAAGGTCCGGTCGTGCTCGATCTGGCGGCAACCACCATTATTGATTCCCGCGGAGTGGCACTTTGTGTCGGTCTTTTCAAGGAGTGTCAGCGCAAAAACCTGCCGTTTTCCATTGAAGCCAGCCCGGAATTGACACGTTTTTTCAAACTGCTGAAGCTTGACCGCATTCTTCAATTCAATGAAAAAGGGAGCGGGAAATGAGTTTGTACGACAAGGAAATGCTCAATGAACTGATTGTTGAATCGAGGGAGCACCTCGCTTCGGTCGAACCTGATCTTCTGGACCTTGAACAGCACGGCGCCGAAGTTTCCGACGAACTGATCAATCGCGTTTTCAGAGCAGTCCACAGCATCAAGGGGGGGTTCGGTTTTTTCGGCATTGAACGGATTACCACCCTTGCCCATTCAATGGAAAACTCCCTTTCACGGGTACGCAACAAAACGCTGGTCGTCACCTCAGAACTGACCGATGCACTCTTTACCGGCATCGACAAACTGCGGCTGCTTCTTGACGATGTCGACAACGCCGACCAGACCTCGATCGACGATGAACTTGCGAAGCTTGCGCCGTTCGTTGATGATACCCCTGCCGCAGCCCCGGCATCTTCCACATCGAAAACGAAACCCCCGGAAGATCCGCAGCTGGAGCTCGACCGCAACATCCGCGAAAAACACCCGGAGCTTTCCGATACACAGATCGTCGATTCAGTAAAAAACGGACGATTGCTCTACCAGATTATCCTGCGATCCCATACCGATCTCGAGGCAAACGACCTCACCCCGATCGACCTGTTTGAGGAATGGGATAAAATCGGCATGGTACTCGACATCGTGCTCGACTTCGACACAATCACCGGACTCGAGGGATCTACCGGTAACGAGCTTACCTACTCGGCAATTCTCGCATCTGTGCTGGAACCGGATCTTATCAGTACCGCCACCGGAATTCCAAGCGAGCAGATTTATCATCTCGAAACAGCACGAATCCGTGACCAACTGCAGAAAGAACAGCGCAGTGCTCAGCCCCAGACCGCTGCCACATCGGGAAATGGAACCGAAAAAATAGCTGCAGCAGTAACAGCGACAAAAACCGAATCGCGAATAGAAGACGCCCTGCGGGTCAAGGTAAGCCTGCTCAACAAACTGATGAACCTTGCGGGCGAGCTGGTTCTCAGTCGCAACCAGCTTCTGCAACGGGTAAACCGCACCATCAGGGAGTCCCTTGACTCCGATGCGATTTTCAGTGAAGTGGAACACCAGATCGAGCAATCGTACGAACAGACCGCCGAAGCCGTTGCACGTGATCCCGCCAATGGCCCGCAGCGGATCAAGGCGGAGTCGCAGCGCCTCATCAACCTTTTCAGACAGTCGCTCAATTTCAAGATTACCGAGCTTTCAGGCGTACATGCAATCATCCAGAATGTCGACCGCGTTACCAGCATGCTGCAGGAGAGCACCATGCAGACGCGGCTGCAGCCGATTTCGGTACTGTTCAGCAAATTTCCCCGGATTGTCCGCGACCTCGCGAAGAAATGCGAAAAGGAAGTGCAGCTCAATGTCATCGGCCAGGAGGTAGAGCTTGATAAATCGATTATTGAACTGCTTTCCGATCCCCTGACGCATCTGATCCGCAATTCCGTTGACCACGGCATAGAACTCCCCGCCCTACGCCAGGCCGCGGGAAAACCGCCGGCGGGACAGGTGGTCCTCAGGGCATACCACGAAAGCGGGAAAGTCAACATCCAGATCGAAGACAACGGCGGCGGCATCAATACCGATCGGGTCAGAAACAGGGCGATTGAACGGGGTCTCGTTACCACCGAAGCTGCGCAGCAGATGAGTGACACCGAAATCAACCGCTTTATCCTCATGCCCGGTTTCTCGACTGCCGAAAAAGTGAGTGATGTTTCAGGGCGAGGCGTGGGAATGGATGTGGTAAAGACGAACATCGAACGTCTCGGCGGCATCATCGATATACAGTCCGTATTCGGTTCCGGCACCACGATCACCATGCAGCTCCCCCTCACCCTGGCGATCATCTCTTCGCTGGTGGTCGCTTCCGAAGGTCGTCGATTTGCCGTACCGCAGGTCGGTATCGAGGAGCTCGTCCGTGTGCGCTCAAAGGATATCACGAAACTGATTGAACGGGTCGGGCAGTCGGAAGTATACCGCCTGCGCGGTAATCTGCTTCCCCTGGTCAGGCTGGCAGAAATTCTCAATCTGCCGCCAACGTTCGTCCATCCTCAAACAGGTAAACGACTCCCCGATCGCAGGGCCCGCTGGTCGGACCGCAGAGGAATTCCCGGAACAGAGAACGGTGAGGAACCGGCAGTTCCTCCACCACCACCCGAGGAACAGAAACCCGATTCTGAAACGATGACGCAGAAGCAGTGGGATGAACGCCGCAGGGGTGGCGACCGTCGCAAGAATGTGCACAACGCCGTTAAAATTGTCGTAATGCACGCGGGAGAAAACCTGTTCGGTCTGGTGGTTGACGAAGTCTACGACTCGGAGGAGATCGTGGTGAAACCGCTCAGTGCGTATATCAAATCGTGCGGCGCGTATGCAGGAACCACCATCCTGGGCGACGGCGCGGTCACGATGATTCTCGACACGAATGGCATTGCCCGCCTCGGACATCTCAAGTTCAGCGAGCTCGATAACGCCAATAACGAGGAACGGGAAAAGTTTGAACGTGAACAGAGCAAGGTTCTGCAGGATATACTTCTGTTCGACAATGGCTCGGAAGAGCGCCTCGGTGTAGAGCTTCTGCGGGTTGCCCGTATCGAGAAAATCGACCGCGACCGTATCGAACATGTCGGCAGCCGGGAATTCGTGCGGTACGACAATAGCACCCTTCCGCTCATCCGGCTGCAGAATCACCTGCCGATCGCGCCGCCGGAAACCACCAGACAGCACCAGTTCATCATTGTTCCCAAAACAGATAAAAACCCGGTCGGTATCGCGATCGAAAATGTTCATGATGTCATCCGGACGGAACTCACCTTCGTGGCGGGATCCATGCAGGGAAGAAATATTGCCGGGTCAACCATTCTCAACAAGCGGATGACCATCATACTCAATCTGCCGGAACTTCTCGAAGAGGCGGCAGCCTGATGCACCCGACGACTCTCCCCGCCGCCGGTACCCCCGGTTCACTGATATCCGGCAACGGTTTTTTCCGTCCCCACCGTCAGGAAAGGTGTTAATATGGCAACGCAGCAACTGGCAACCTTCACCATCGGAGAGCATCTTTTCGGCATTAACGTTCTGCTCATCCGCGAGATCAATCCGAATACCAGCTTCACCCCCGTTGACCTGGCACCCGAATATATCCGTGGCCTGATGAATCTCCGTGGTCAGATCGTGACGATCATTGATCCGGCAGTCCGGCTCGGCATGCCGCAACGGGAGATCACCTCCGCATCATGCTGTCTGGTGATGAAAACCACCCGCGAAGTGGAAGACCGGGAGGATGCGTCCGAGCTTGCCGGAGAAACGGTAAATGATATTGTGGGGCTTCTGGTTGATTCCATCAGCGACATGGTATCCGCCGACACCCGGGAGATAGAGTCTCCTCCGGCAAACATCGGCGATATTGACGGACGGTTCATGTCGGGAATCCTGAAAATGGAAAACCGGCTCCTGATCATCCTCAAAACCAGTGAAGTACTGAAAGAGGGCAAATAATAGCAATGTGGCATTCACCGGGGGCGCCGTACGAAGCCTTCGTCACTTCCGCTCCCGGCCACCGGCTCACCTTACCCGGAAAGAGACAACAGTATGGCACTTATTGAATGGGACAACAATCTGAGTGTAGGAATACCGAGTCTTGACGATCAGCACAAACAGCTTATCGCCCTGCTCAATCAGCTCAACGATGCCATGAAAGCCGGTAAAGCCAGAGACATCATCGCCACCGTACTCAAGGAGGTCATCGATTACACCTCCTATCACTTTTCGACCGAAGAAGAGTATATGGATAAAGTTAATTTCAGCGGTACCTTCACCCATAAAATCGAGCATAAAAAACTCGTCGAAAAAGCTCTCAGTCTGCATCGCGATGTCGAAGCCGGAAAGCTCATGGTCACGATCGAGGTAATGAATTTTCTGCAGGAATGGGTTACCAACCATATCCTGGGTACCGATAAAAAATATACCGCGGCTTTCAGTGAACAGGGTATTCAATAAATGCCCATAACCACGCTGATTGTTGACGATACGATAACCTACCGGAAAATACTTTCCGATGCTGCCGCAACCTTTCCGGAATTGCAGGTGAGCGGAACCGCTCCAAGCGGTTCTCTGGCCCTGCGCAAGATGGAACAGCAACCGGTGCAACTGGTGCTGCTCGACATTCACATGCCCGACATGGATGGCGTTGAAACACTTCGTCGGATCAAGGCCTCCCATCCCGACACCTTTGTCGTGATGGTAAGCGGCATCAGTTCCCGGGGCGCTGAAACCACCATACAGGCACTGCAGCTCGGAGCAATAGACTTTATCCGAAAACCCGACGGAGCCAATCCTGAAATCAATTTTCAGCAGCTTATAAGCGATCTCAAACCGGTGGTCCGCCTCATCACGCTGCGTACACAGTTGCAGTCCGGCATGGCGACCGCACCTGCGGCACCAGCCGGCACCAGCCGCACCACGGCACCGATGCCCACGCCGGTTTCCCGGCCACCGGCGCCGCTGATCAGGACCGGCTCGGTTCCAAACAGATTTTCGGTGGTCGCCATCGGTGTTTCCACCGGCGGCCCCGAAGCGCTCACGAAACTGCTTCCCCTGCTTCCGGGAAATCTCCCGGTGCCGGTGGTACTGGTACAGCACATGCCGCCTCTCTTTACAAAATCGCTTGCCGACAGTCTGGGCAAAAAATCACCGCTAAAAATCATCGAAGCCGCAGAGGGAGACGTCGTTACCGCCGGAACCGTCTACATCGCACCCGGCGGGCGGCACATGGTCGTCCGAAAAGAGGAGAATACGGTTGTCATCCGGCTTAACGACGGGCCACCCGAAAACTCCTGCCGCCCCGCAGTTGACGTGCTGTTCCGGTCAGTCGCGGCAACCTACGGCGACAGCGGCATTCTTTCGGTAATTCTCACCGGCATGGGAAGTGACGGTTGCGCCGGCGTGCGGGCGTGTAAACGGAGCGGCTGTTTCAGCATTACCCAGAGTGAACCCACCTGCGTGGTATACGGCATGCCACGGGCGGTTGACGAGGCGGGGCTCTCCGATTTGTCGCTCCCGCTTGAGAAAATCGCCGAAACTATCGTCGCCAGGACTAAAAGGTAAAGGAGTATTCCATGCGCATTCTCTGTGTGGATGATGATCCGGTCATTCTCCGTCTCTTTGAACGTTCGCTGGCAAAAATCGATCTGCCGGACTACCATTATTTGTCGACGTCAACCGGAAACGAGGCGGTTACCATCGCCACCACCACTCCCGTTGATCTGGTGTTACTCGACAACATTCTTCCTGACATACGGGGACTGGAAGTACTCGAAAAGATCAAGGCGGTCAGACCGGGAATCGAGATACTGATGATTACCGGTCACGCTTCGGTGGCCGATGCCGTGGCGGCAATGAAAAACGGTGCGCGTGATTACATCGAAAAGCCTTTCCATCTCGATCTTCTCCGCGAAAAAATCTACAATCTGGTCGAATACCGTCTGCGCAACCGCGAGGCGGAGGATTACCGTTTTGCGAAGGAAGTGGTTGAAAACGACGCCGGCACCCAGATTTCATCACTCGAAACCTTTATTGACAACATGAAAAAATGCCGGTCGCGGGTCATTGCCATCCTCGAATCCGACCGCAGTGATGCGGACAAGCTCAAATCCATCCGCAGTGAAATATCCGATTCTACAGGCGGGTGCTGATGGGAAGCGTGATCACCGATCAGGAATTTCAGCTGCTGCGCGATTACATCGAAAAACATTGCGGCATCAGTCTCGACCGGAACAAGATGTACCTGGTCGAGAGCCGTCTCAACACGCTCATGATCGAAAACGGGTGCGATAACTACAACGCACTCTACCGCAAGGCATCAGCGGATACCACCAACGGACTCCGTGATAAAATCATCGATGCGATGACGACCAACGAAACGCTCTGGTTCCGTGATAATGGTCCGTATCAGTCACTCAAGGAATTACTTTCCACACTTGCGGATGAAATCCGGTCGGGTAAACGACAGAAAATCCGTATCTGGTCGGCGGCCTGCTCTACCGGCCAGGAACCATATTCCATTGCCGTCACGGTACTTGAATCAGGACAGGCGGGAAGCGGTCTTCGCCCTGAACAGGTGGAAATCATCGCTACGGATATCTCCTCGACAGCGCTCTTCATGGCGAAACTGGCGAGATACGATGCGATCGCCATAAATCGCGGCCTTCCTCCGGACATACGTGACCGGTATTTCAAATCGGAAGGACGGGTATGGGCGCTTTCCGACAGGGTGAAGCGGATGGTGACACTGAAGAAAATGAACCTGCAGGAGAGTTTCTCACCGATCGGAAAATGTGATATCGTCTTCTGCAGAAACGTCCTCATCTATTTTTCGGAACAGTTCAAAAAAGATATTTTCTCCCGGCTCGCCGGGCTGTTGCGCCCTTCAGGACATCTGTTCATCGGCGCCTCGGAATCACTTTCCACCTACAGCAACGAATACACCATGGTGAGAAACAGCCATGGTATCTATTATAAGGTCAAGTGAGGAGTCAGCCGTGAAGATTCTTACCGTTGACGATTCGAAATCAGTCAGACACATGATCGGCATGACGGTCGAACTGCTCGGGTACGAGGTACTCGAAGCGGAAAACGGTCTTGAAGGACTCATGGTTCTCGAACAGAACATCGGTAACGTCGCGATGATACTGCTCGACTGGAATATGCCGGAAATGGACGGGCTTGCATTTCTGAAAAAAATCAAGGCGGATGACCGGTTCAAGGATATACCGGTTACTATGGTCACCACCGAAACCGAACGGGTGAAAATGATCGAAGCGATCAAATGCGGCGCGAAAACGTATGTCGCCAAACCCTTTTCACAAGAAATGCTGGTTGCGAAAATCAGTGAATGCCTCGGCATGGGATTCTGATTCCCCCTTCATGCAGCGAATGAGGGCATCAATTTTTCCGATATAATCGGAAAACCGCCTCTCTCCACCGGCCGGCATCCTCTTAAAAATCAATTATCGCCCTGAGCGCCTGCGCTCTCCTGCGCGAGAGATCAATCTGCATGCCGTTTTTCAACTCGATGGTAAAAATTCCGGGAACAAGCCTGCGGATGGCCGCCAGGTGATGCAGATTGATGATATCAGTCCGGCTCGTGCGGAAAAAACAGTTATCCTGAAGCTTCTCTTCGTAGTAATTGAGAAATTTATCTGACATGAGTTTTTCGGAGAGGATATACAGATAACAGAATCCGTTTTCAAACGATATCCTGATTATCTCATCGGTGGAAATCACCCGAACCGTTCCGCCGACGGTAATCGAGATCTGATCGACTGACGAAACCGTTACCGAGCTTTGTTTTTCAATTGCCGGTGCAGAGGAAACAAGTCGTTCTCTGATTCTGGCAACGGTTTTCTCGAGCCGTTCAAACCTGACCGGTTTGAGCAGATAGTCAAGCGCATCGATGTCGAATGCCTTCGCTGCATGCTCTGAATATGCCGTCTGAAAAACGATCAGCGGCGGCTCGGCAAGCGAAGGAATCGATTGAAACACCGATACCCCCGGCATGTTGATGTCAAGAAACGCCACCGTCGGTGTATGGGCAACAATCATACCGAGCGCCTCGTTCCCGTCAGCCGCTTCAGAAACGATATCAAAAAGTTCGAACCGGTCGAGCAGGTCCCTGAGCCGCTCGCGGGCGTGAACCTCGTCATCGGCAATCAATACCGTTATTACAGGGGAAACGATAGTACCACTCCTCCGTTTTTGATGGTAAACGAACCGTTACCGTTCTCTACCCGCTTTCTGGTAATGGATAACCCCTGGCCACGATCGATCATTGCAGGGTCCATTTTCCCTTCTGAATCTGCCACGGTTACCGTTGCCCGATTATCTTCACGGAAAAACGTCACGGTAACCGACAGATGCGTCACCTGCCGGATGTTATGCTTGATGCAGTTTTCAACCAGCGGTTGAATGACAAGGGGGGGAACAGGAAAATCGTCGTTGCCGGTGATGGTAAATTCGAGTTTGTCGCCAAACCGCAGCTTCTGGATTTCGAGATATTTCCGTACATTGTCAATTTCCCGGAAAATGGGAATACTCGTTTTTTCCGACTGTTCAAGGTTGCTCCGAAGCAGATCCGACAGATTCAGCAGCGCAGCTTCGGCCTTGTCGGGCTGCTTGAGCAGATTGAGGATCATATTGAGCGTATTGAACAGGAAGTGAGGATTGACTTTAGACGAGAGCAACTGCATTTCCATCCGGCTGCGCAACTCACGCTCGGTACTGATGGTCTTTTCTTTACCGAGGAGTATCTCCCGGTAGATGATCAGTCCTGAGCTTATGGTGTACAGCGCACCAATGAATAAAAAATTGATCAGCAGAAACGAAAAAGCGCCACGGTCGTAGTAAATGAAAAGTGTCGGCTCCAGCAGCAGCAGCAGCACGAGACTTATGATGCCGATCCCGAGCAGCAGTGAAAATGAAATGGCGATGATCAACGCTGTTTTTATCCTGAACATCATCTGCTGGGTAAAGTAGCAACTGCCCACAAGCGCCACACCCAGTACGAGCGAATTGATCAGCGCGATTCTGACAAATCCGGCAATGAAATCCTGCAGAATAACACAGATAATCAGACTCAGCAGTAGACCGGTAATCTGCGTTACCAGAAAAAGGGAGGTGTAGATAAGGAAGTTGGGGGATCGTATGAGGAGGGGGAGTTTCATGGATATTTAATTCCGGATTGTTCGGTAAGTTTGCCTGTCGGCACCCACGATCAATATAGCAATTGATAATTGAATCCGAAATAGAAAAACCGGGAAGCCTGACCTGTACTTACGGAGCAAGTACGACAAGACCGGGGATGTTTTTGAAATGCCCGTCGTACGATACGAGCCGGGAACCGGTTTCCATTGCTGCAGCCGCAATCCAGAGGTCGTTGGTCGGGATCGGCATGCCCCTGGAACGCATGTCAGCAAACAGTATCGCATATCTCTCCGCGACATCGTTGGTTATGTCGGACACCCCGGTGATTTCACTGCTTAATAATTCCTGAAGCAGGATCACGTTTGCCGATACCTTGAACCAGGAGTAAAGCCGGCCATAAGTTCTACAACGACAGTCGTTGCCATGAACAGTTCATCCGCCCTCTCCATCAGATCTACAAGCGGTTGATGCCCCACAACGAATTTTGTACAAGAAATGCGGCATATTGACATCACGATGTTTTGATGCTATATTATAAATATGCGAACAACTTTATCAATTGATGACGATATTCTTTCGGTTGCCCACACGCTTTCCAACGAGCGGAAAGTTTCACTCGGTCACGTTATTTCTGATCTTGCAAGAAAAGGGCTTCGTGGCGGAAACGGGTCATATTGCACATCGAGCCCCGATGAACTGCCGTTTTTCGCGGTTCGCGAAGACGCCCCGCCGATCACTCCCGCCATGATAAAATCAGCTGAAGATGAGCAATGATATACCTTCTTGATGTAAATGTTCTTATTGCTCTCGCCTGGCCGTCACATATTCATCACACCGCAGCGCGTAAATGGTTCTCCCGAAAAGGGGCACAGGGATGGGCGACCTGCCCAATGACCCAATGCGGCTTTATAAGAATTTCCTCGAATTCCAGGATTATCGCGGACGCCGTGTCGCCGGGCGAAGCCCACACTATGCTCGCCGCAATGACAGGTCACAAGGGCCATACCTTCTGGCCGGATACTATTGACATCACCGGTAATAAATTCAATTCACTGCTGGTTGCCGGCCATCGCCAGGTTACCGACGCGTACCTTCTTCTACTCACGGCTTCAAAAAAAGGACTACTGGCAACCTTCGATCAGTCTATAGTCCACCTATTTGCCCTGGGGAATGATATATCCCCCCCGGTGGAGTTACTGCATAGCGAATGACATTCAGCGAGACGCCAATACCCCCGATAAAAAAAGGCGGTCCGGCAGCAGCGTTTTGTAAAACGCTTCTGCCGGACCGCCTTTGGTAGTCCCAAGGGGAATTGAACCCCTGTTCCAGGAATGAAAATCCTGTGTCCTGACCACTAGACGATGGGACC
>JAFGHA010000089.1 GCA_016930275.1 Chitinispirillaceae bacterium | reverse complement strand
GAACAGCTCTTCCCGTCAACGGTTTTTGATGTTGTGCTTACCGGCCGGTATCCCCATTCACCGTTGAAGTATACACGCCGGGATCTGGAAATCACCGCCGAAGTACTTGCCATGATGGAGCTTGATGTTTTCGCGCGACGCCCTTTCAACCGTCTCAGCGGCGGCGAGCAGCAGCAGGTATGCATCGCCCGGGCGCTTGCACAGGAGGCAGATATTCTGTTGTTTGATGAGCCGACCAACAATCTCGACCTCAAACATCAACTGCAGATCATGCGGCTTATACGGAAGCTCGCCGGGGAAAAGAACATTACTTCGATTCTCGCCATTCACGACCTCAATTTCGCGGCGGCGTATTCCGACCGTATCATCGTGCTCCACGGCGGAAGAGTTTTCGCCAACGGAACACCGGTGGAGGTGTTTACCCGGGAAGTGATCCGGGAGGCGTTCGGCGTGGAGGCGAAGATCTACGATCATCACGGAGTGCCGCATATCGCGGTGGTGCATCACTGATGAACTGGACGTTGCCGCTTTAAAAGTGCCTTGCCCCGGGATGCTTCACACCAGGGTCGGCAACAAGTGTTATTTTTTGACTGCCTGTTTTGACTTATGCCAGGAACCGGTGATGGCAGATTCGCAGGATTAAATCAGGGAGATACCACGTGAACAACCGCCTGCAGGAGAAAGAGTACCGCGCCCGTATCAACCGGGTCATGGACTTCATTCAGCAGCATATCGGCGAGAAGCTGACCGTGAGTAACCTGGCCGCAGTCGCCTGTTTTTCGCCGTATCACTTTCACCGGATTTTCGGCGCTTTTACCGGGGAGACCCTCAACGGGTTCATTCAGCGGCTTCGTATTGAAAAGGCCGCGTCACTTCTTGTTTACAACCCCGGAAAAAGCATCACCGAAATTGCGCTTGACGTCGGATTTGGCGGTAGCGCTTCCTTCGCCAGGGTATTCAAATCCTGTTTCGGTATGAGCGCTTCGCAGTGGAGATGCGGCGGTTACCGCGATTACCGCAAGAATAGCAACACCGACAGCAAGATCGGCAAAACGAAAAGCAGCATTCGCAAAGAGTCCGGAACTTCTTCCTTGTATATTGCTGTACGGGAAACTGATGGCGCCTTCAGTTCCGAATCGTACAACAATTATCACAGCGGAAGGAAGATCCCTATGGGTATAGCGAAAAATGCAAGCGTTACCGTTGAACAACTGCCGGAAATGACGGTAGTGTATGTTCGTCACACCGGTCCCTATAAAGGGAATGCGAAGCTGTTCGGACAGCTCTACGGAAAACTGATGCAATGGGCCGGACCGCGAGGACTGCTCGAACAGAAAGAGGCATCCTGTATGAGTGTCTACCACGATGATCCGGAAGTGACCGATGAAAACAGGTTACGGGTGAGTGCCTGCCTCACGGTTCCTGCCGACACTCCGGTAAGCGGGGAGGTCGGAAAAATGAAGATCGACGGTGGTTCCTATGCTGTTGCCCGCTTCGAACTTGCGGAGGATGAATTCCAGGAGGCGTGGAATTACGTTTACGGAGAATGGCTGCCTGAGAGCGGGTACCAGCCCGACGACCGACCCTGCTTTGAACGGTGTTGCAACGATCCGGCAACGCATCCTGAAAAGAAACATATTATCGATATCTGTGTTCCGGTAAAGCCGCTCTGAGAGGCCGGATCCTCACAGGTTCCGGAGACCGCCGTGGGCGGTCTCCGGCGTTTCCCATACATTATGCGGCACTGCCTGTCGCACGATGGTTTGAAATGCGGGAGGAAAGAATAATGCGCGAAAAAACCTGTCTGGTAGTCATTGATGTTCAAAACGGGATCTTCAGATTGAAACAACCAGTTTACAATAGTGCATCATTTCTTCGTACGCTCAGGGAGATGATCGTTGCAGCCAAAATGCACAGTGTTTCAATCATCTATACCCAACACGAGAATGATACCTTTTTATCGAGAAACTCCGAAAACTGGAAAATTGTTGACGGAATAGGACCGGTGGACCATGATGCTTTCATTATACAAAAAAAGCGCCCGGGCATCTTTGACGACACCGGGTTGATCGATTTTTTACACCGGGAAAAAATAACAACACTCTGCATCGCCGGTTTGATATCGAACGGCTGCATTCGGGAGGCTTGTCTGGATGGATTGAAAAACGGATTCAGAATCGTGCTCGTTGCAGATGCCCACGGCACCTTCTACAAAAATGCGGAAAAAATAATCGAGAAAATCAATAACGAGATGCGTTCACAAGGGGTAGAAATAAAGCAAAGTATGGAACTCTGGTGACCGCCAGAAAACCGATCCGTTCACCAATCAAGGATATTGCCACTGCCGCGGGCATCAACAAGGCGTTAATTTACTACCATTTCAAGAATAAAAAGGACATCGTCGATTCACTCTTTCAGCACACCATCGAGGAGATGTTCGCCATGCAAGGCAACGCGGAAGAAAAAATCAGGGATGCGGGCGGACTCACGATAAGAAAGCGGGAGGGAATTATCAGCCGTATCGCGGTATTCCGGAAGTGATGGGGGGAGATGGAAAAAATGAAAGCCATGCAGGGAAACCTGTATGTTAGGGGGATTACCTTCAAACCGAACTTTTTTTATACAAAAAGTCATTCCGAAATACTGCCCCAGGGTTCCAACGAAGTGCGAAAAGGTCAGGTACGGAATGATTACACCTTCGGATTCGGCGTAATCGGCAGTTTTCCTGATTTCTTTACCCGCAAGGTAAGCGGTACTCGGAAGCAGGAATCACCTGAGCCAGAAAAACAGGGCGAAAAGGCGGTTCAGAAGAAGGATTCCATTGTAGTGCAGGAGGAGGATGAAAATCTGGTTGAATAGGGGAGCGGTACCTGCAACTATTTGCCATCAGTAATTCGCCCACACGCTTGTTTTCTGCTGGAAAACAGAATGTCTCTTGAGCTAATCCTGCAATCTTCCGGTCATTATGTATTACTGATGGAGGCATTTGTCGGGTGATCAGTTTAAACTACCCGGATATTCCTTGCTACTGTCTGCACTTTGCTCTGGATACGCTCAATCGGCAATCAGGTAGCGGATACTACACGATGGGGGAGCTAGTATGATCAGATGGTATATAGCTGTTATCATGGTGACCGGAATCTTCTGCGGAAATCCCCAGATCTCCGATGAATCCAGCAACAACGACCCACGATTCGTCGGGAAATGGATCGAACTGAATACCGATAAGACGTATCACTTCAAACCTGACGGAACGTATGATTTCGTGGATTCGAATCAGATCCAGTTTGTATACGGTTTCTATGCTCAGGAGTACAGAACCTATCTTGACCGCTACGTAAACCTGGTGTTGCCGTTCAGTCAGATTACCTTTTTGGGAAGCCTCAAACAGGATACCACCGTCCTTTTTGATCATTACCGGCAGTACCGTTTCTCCGGAGATACCCTGTTTCTGGAAAGGATATGTTTTTTATTTAATGGAATGTCTGCATCACTCGTCGGGAAATGGACGCATATTCCCATGAAGCAATATATAGTCAACAATACCTACACTTATAACGACAGCGGTTCGAAGTATATGCATTTCGGAAACGACGGTTTGCTTGATACCGATTTTGACTGGTATCAGGACACAATTCCGCCACCCTATCCCTATGTGGACCACTCGGTCTTTTTTACCTTGCATGGTTCAATCGGTGATACGCATTTTGTGAATCTTGATTACGTCATTCACGATTCGTTGCTGGTAATGTTTTGGCCTCCCTACGAACCGGATTCCACCGCAGCATTTTCAATTGATACATTGCTACGCGCGAGATAGTACCTGGCAGGGAATTTCGTAACTATATTCACTACAGACTGACAATCGACTGCAGCATCGCATCCTGGCCGTTAATAGTTGCTTCAACAGTATACTGCAGGAGATGCCGTTTATGCCCCGCACTCGAAAACCACACCTCATCAAAAACCCGTCGATGAAAGGAACGCACACATCATGACCGCAACCGTAAAGACCGCCATCGCTTTTATCCTGTTTTTTGCAGACCTTCGGGGATCTTGTAAACTATCATCCGCATATCCACTCCGTTGCTCCCGAAGATGTTTTTACCGAGTCGGGGTATTTCGTTCACATCCCCGAAACCTGGAAGCACCGGGCTGTGCAGATATGGCAGGAGAAGGTCTTCACTTTTCTTGTCGATGAAGGTCGCATTGATCAAGAGGTTGTGGCGATGATAAAGAGCTGGCGACACACCGGATTTAGCGTCGATAATTCGGTAAGGATAATCCTTTGAAGTGCCCAAGCCGTGGGGGAACGATGATGGTTCGACAGGCTCACCAACCGATGCCACGTTTATCGAACGACACCAGTCAGATGTTATAGAAAAAATACTTCGTCACTGCGATCTTTGGAGAGAGTTACCATCCCGAGCATCACCTGCGGAGATACCGTTACCACTTCAACTGCCTGCCGGATTGTACGCTCGATTACTACTTCTTTAATAGTCCGGCAAGCTGAACATTACCTCAATCAACACTTTCGGGTTCAGCACTCCCTGCGACAGCTCTATTCGTTTCTTTCATTTTTACCATAATGCCATATATATTTCAAATACAGCATGTATTATTAAATGGCGAAAAATAGAGATTTTCAGTCGGAACCGGATCCGTTGCCAAAAGATTCCAAGGTT